>NZ_WHJI01000249.1:0-322 GCF_011682155.1 Massilia sp. CCM 8734 | reverse complement strand
ATACCGCTTTTGTATGCTAATTGCAAACGTTCCGGACTCAAATCGCCGCCAATAGCTAGAATTCCTTCTTCATCGGTTTCTGAAACTGGAGGAAAAAACAACTCTTTGGATAAATAATACATTTTAAAAAAAATTCCAATAAAATTAAAAGGGAAGTTCCAATATTGAAATTCCAAATTCCAACTTTTATGTGATTTCTCCCTTCGGTCGAAATGACACAAACTATATGCAAAAACAAAATTCCAAATTCCAAATACGTTATTGATTTGGAATTTGGAATTTATAATTTTTGTAATTTAAACTTTTAGAACGGCAAATCATC
>NZ_WHJI01000248.1:0-324 GCF_011682155.1 Massilia sp. CCM 8734 | reverse complement strand
CTCCCAAAAGTCCAACAATTGTAAAAGGAACGATGGCTTTCCTTAAATTAAGAATTTCAAACAATAGGCAGAAAATACCCAATCCCGTTATAGCTATTAATGTATTCATTTTTGTTTTTTTGATTTAGGAAATCTAAAACCAATGATGCCCTAATTTATTTTTATTTAAAATATTAATTTTTATTGATAACGTTTAAAATCGTCTCTAAACTTGGTGTGATCAAATCTGTAATTGGCTTTGGATAAAATCCGAAGAAGATTAAAACCGCAATAATTACGACTAATGAAATTCCTTCATTAACAGAAACATCAGCAAATGTTTTT
>NZ_WHJI01000247.1:0-325 GCF_011682155.1 Massilia sp. CCM 8734 | reverse complement strand
TGGCTGATACCGGACAAAAGAATCGAAAGGGTTTTTAATAAATAACTTTTGACCTATCACAGATACATTTTCTTAAAGTAAAAGAAGATGAATTGCAAAAATATATTTGTAAGTTCGTTTTCTATAAATCCGTTTTGACAAAGATGAAAAAAAGAATACTTACTATATTTTTGACTTTTAATATTTTGGGATTGTTAAGTGCTTGTTTTCCTGATTGTCCGTTAGAAAAATATTATGATTACGATGCTATAATAGCAAGAGTAGGTTATCGTAAAGTTTTAGCAAATGAAAAATTAACTTTCGGATATGATATCGATTGGGCTAA
>NZ_WHJI01000246.1:0-325 GCF_011682155.1 Massilia sp. CCM 8734 | reverse complement strand
CTCAAGCGCCTTAGAATACTCATCTCGCCCACCTGTGTCGGTTTGCGGTACGGTCTCGTATGACTGAAGCTTAGAGGCTTTTCTTGGAACCACTTCCGATTGCTTCAGAACCTAAGTTCCTCGTCTCGACCCCTTGAATTCCGCGCCCGGATTTGCCTAAGCGCCTTCTATGAGTCAAAAACCAACACTTCCAACCGTTGGACAACCTTCCGCGATCCGTCCCCCCATCGCATCATACGACGGTGCAGGAATATTAACCTGCTTCCCATCAGCTACGCATCTCTGCCTCGCCTTAGGGGCCGACTCACCCTGCTCCGATGAACGT
>NZ_WHJI01000245.1:0-326 GCF_011682155.1 Massilia sp. CCM 8734 | reverse complement strand
AAGATTAAATACTGACGGATCTTTAGACACCTCTTTTTCCTGTCCGGAGCTAGTAGGAGAAGTTCTGGGTTACTGTAGTAGTGGTATAGTAACCTATGTAAAGGAACAACCCGACAAAAAAATATTGGTTGGAGGAGTATTTCCACCCTATAATGGAGCTCCTTCAAGAAACCTGATACGTTTAAATAGTGACGGAAGTCTTGATAAAACTTTTGTAACAGGTACAGGAACCAATGCAGGAATAAATTCAATCATTCTCCGCCCAAATGGTAACATGTTAGTTTGTGCAGCGGATATCTCTACTCCAAGTGAATATTCTTTTTATA
>NZ_WHJI01000244.1:0-327 GCF_011682155.1 Massilia sp. CCM 8734 | reverse complement strand
TGCTCCTCTTAAAGAAGAGTTGATTAAAAGAGGATATACTTTTAAATCTGATACAGATACAGAAGTACTGATAAATTTAATCGAAGAAGTTCAAAAGAAAGAAGGAATTAAGTTAGGTAAAGCAGTTCAGATTGCTTTAAATCAGGTTGTAGGCGCATACGCAATTGCAGTATTCGATAAGAAAAAT
This sequence comes from Massilia sp. CCM 8734, assembly GCF_011682155.1. NCBI lineage: Bacteria > Pseudomonadati > Pseudomonadota > Betaproteobacteria > Burkholderiales > Oxalobacteraceae > Massilia > Massilia sp. CCM 8734. Next base: position 140 of record NZ_WHJI01000244.1, on the reverse strand, counting down.
CCAAATGAAATTGTTGCTGCAAGATTAGGCAGCCCTTTGGCTATTGGTGTTGGAGAAGGAGAATTTTTTATTGCTTCTGATGCTTCGCCTTTTATTGAATATACTTCAAATGCTATTTACCTGGAAGATGGTGAGATGGC
>NZ_WHJI01000243.1:0-328 GCF_011682155.1 Massilia sp. CCM 8734 | reverse complement strand
AATCAGCGGTCTGTTGAACAAATACAATAAGTTTATGCCTATTCCGATTAAATTCGGAACAAGAACAGAAACACTTCCAAAACCGGAAGATGCTCCTGAAGATTACGTAAATGAAACTGTTGAAACAGACAATATCATCAATAACCCAAACCCGGCGTGGACCAAACAGCCAACTGAATTATCGGATGAAGATTATAAAAATTTCTACAGAGAGTTGTATCCAATGCAATTCGAAGAGCCTTTATTCAATATTCATTTAAATGTTGATTATCCGTTTAACTTAACCGGAATTTTGTATTTCCCGAAATTAGGTTCGGATATGCAGATT
>NZ_WHJI01000242.1:0-328 GCF_011682155.1 Massilia sp. CCM 8734 | reverse complement strand
ACCCTGAATTTTTTTATTTAATTCTTCGGCCAGTTTGTAGTTTTCATTTTTTAATGCTTCCCGAATCGCCGGAATATTTTTATAGGCCTCAGGGTTCATATTTGCATTTACAGGTTCTCCGGACCAAAGTGTAGCATCGTTCAGATAGATTTTATCGGAATTGGCACCTCCAAAAACGGTTGCTCCCAATTTTCCGTTTCCTAAAACCAGGCTTTCTTCGAAGAATTCGGCCGGCTGATTGTACCACAAAACATGACTGGACTGAGCTGTTGCTTTGATACAGAAAGAAGTGAGCAGTAAAATGAAAAATGTTTTTTTTATGATGGTT
>NZ_WHJI01000241.1:0-329 GCF_011682155.1 Massilia sp. CCM 8734 | reverse complement strand
ACAGGGTATTTTAATGCGTTCTTTTGAATTTTTTCTGAAATTATGTCAAAAACATCGAGGTTATGTTTTTCGGCAAGTAAAAAAGCATAAGATAAAATATCCGAAAGTTCTTCTTTTAATCGATCTTTATTAATGTTTTCGACTTCATCTCCTGTTTTCCACAAGAAAATTTCATTCAGTTCAGCAGCTTCAATTGAAATTGCTAAGGCTAAATTTTTAGAGTCATGAAATTGTTTCCAATCCCTTTCATCCCTAAATTGAATTAATTCTTTTATGACTTTATTAAACTTTTTCATAATATAATACGTGGTTTATATCAAATTTAACAA
>NZ_WHJI01000240.1:0-330 GCF_011682155.1 Massilia sp. CCM 8734 | reverse complement strand
AAGAAAATCCGTTCTTTCGATATTTATAATAGGTAATTCCCTTTCCATACTATTCCATTTTTAAAAACAATGGAAAACTACCTTTTCAGACAAACTCTCCAATGTCAAAATCATTCAAATCATTATTCCGCAAAGTGGAAGAACTGGTATCGTTCACAGATGAAAAGGTGCTATTCAAAAGCTCAGCTATTTTACGGGAAGCACCCTCAATGGAATTTTATAGCAGGCTGAATAATTCGGGTTCTTCTATTTTCTAAACAGAAATTGGGTATAAAAAAATGTCAAACTTTAGCCGTTTTAATGTCTAGCATTTTCGATTTACATTTTGCG
>NZ_WHJI01000023.1:0-118830 GCF_011682155.1 Massilia sp. CCM 8734 | reverse complement strand
ATTCGATGCCCCGTTCAATCGGGTAGGGCATCCATTACCCGCGACCATCGAAAACACTGCCGACGAGGTTTCGTATCGTCCAGCCAGCAACGCACTGGCAGTTCATGAAACATTCAGGCTAGCAGCCGGCGGCAGGGCGGGCAGGGTTATGGCGTGCGGATTTCGGCAAAGCGCTTGCCGTCGAACTGGTAGTAGTGCGTGCCGCCGCCTTGTTCGTCACGAGCTCCGTGCACGATGAGCAGGCGGCTGTCCAGTTTGTATTCAAGCGGGGTGTCGACGTCCGCATCCCAGCAGCACACGGTAAACGGCAGCCAGCTGACCGCGCCGGTCCTGGCGTCGATGGCGGCGGACATGATGCACGACGCGCCGCAGCCCCAGGTGGCCAGCACGTAGCGGCCCGCGAAGTCGGCCTTGCCGGCGGTGGCGCGGCGCAGGCGCGTGGCGTAGTTGCGGCTGTGCGCATCGGCCAGCAGCGGGCGGGCGGTGGCGCCGTGGTGGATGGCAGGGACGGGAAAGTCCCCGAAGCGCGGCGCGGCGAGCGCGCTGGCCGGCACGAGCGCCAGCAACGCTGCCAGGGCAGCCCGCGCGCCCGTGCGCCATCGCGCTGATGCGGCAACCGGCATAGCGCGTTCGCGGCAGCCGATCAGGGCGCGCGTTGCTGGCGGCGCTGGCGGCGTGCCAGCGCACCGATCATCAGGGCGCCCAGCCCGAACATGGCGTAGGTCGCCGGTTCAGGCACCGGCGACGGGGCCTGGTACACCGCCCGGGTAAGGATATGCATGCCCAGGAAGACGTGCTGTTCCGTGTTGGTGTTGTTGACGTACGACATGGAGAACGTCTCGCCGCGTACGCCGCTATCATTCCAGCCAGCGCCTTGTTGCATGCCGCGGACCCAGTATTCGCCACCGAAATAGACTGTCGTTACGGCATTGCCGAAGGAGGCGCCGGCGCTATTGTCGATCGATACCTCGCCATAGGCCGAGAACACCACCTTCGTGTGCGCTGTGACCACCACAGTCATCGTTTGGCTAAGGTTGCCGGCGCCGACGCCGCGATGGCCAACGCTGTCGTCGAGGTGAAGATCCGTGCGCAAGTTGCCCCACTGGCCCGCGCTGCTGACGGAGCTCGAACTACCGTAGAGCGCCGTCGCGTCAATCAGTGCGAACTTGTCGCTCGATGCGCTCTCGGTCTGCGTCCATGACGCCGCAGGGACGGTCAGGCTGGCATTGAGACTGGACGAGGCCGTGTCGTGAAAGCGATAGCCTGCGACCTGTCCGTCATCCGGCGTCAGGTCGATGACGGTCATGCTGGGGTTGCCAATGGCAGCGCCGACGCCGACGCTTGGGGCGGCGAACGCGCTCCCGCCCGCCAGCGACAGGGAAACCAGCAGGGCGGCGGCACTTGTCAGGCGATATTTCTGTGTCATCATTTTTTTCAATATAGGAAAGAAGCGGGTGGAAAGGCAAGCTTGCCTGTACATTCCGTTATCATAATTCCTATATTGCGTGTGGGCAGTGTTCTTTTTTGTAACTGCCCACGTTTGCCTACAACAGATGGTCCAGCATGTCCGGCCCGAACACTTCGCGGTGCAGGCGCGTGACCGGCACCCCGGCGCCGACCAGCGCCAGCCATTGCGCCTGCATGAAGGGCAGCGGTCCGCACAGGTAGACGTTGGTCTCGGTGCGCGGCCAGGCCGGCAGGCGCGCCACCTCCATCCATCCCGGCAGGACGCCGCTGTCGTGAGCGCTCACTTCTTCGTAGAACGTGAACACTTGCAGGTTCGGCATGATGGCGCGCGCGGCAAGCACGTCAAGCCGGTGCGCGTGATGCTGCGCATTGCGGGCGGCGTGGGCGAAGATCACCCGGCGCTGCGGACGGACCTGGGCGATGCGCTTCAAGGCCGCGATCATCGGCGTGATGCCGATGCCGGCCGACAGCAGCAGCACCGGTTCTTCGGACTCGGTGTCCGGCGCAAAATCGCCGAATGGCGGCGACACCTGCAGCACGCTGCCCACGCGCACATTGTCGTGAATCCAGTTCGATACTTCCCCCGCCGGGGTGGCGGCGCCGGCCGGCTCGCGCTTGACCGAGATGCGCACGCTACCCGGCGTGCTGGTGTCGGACAGGCTGTACTGGCGGATCTGGCGCCGGCCATCGGCAAAATCGACCTGCACGCTCAGGTACTGGCCAGCCTTGCCTTGCGCCAGCGGCGCATCATCCTCGGGCGCCAGGCGGATCGACACCACCTCCGCGCTTTCCTGCGTCAGCCCGGTCACGCGCAGGGCGCGGCGCTGGCCCGGAGCGATGCCGGCGTCGGCGTACATGGCGCGCTCGGCCTCGATAAACAGCGTGGCCAGCGAGCGATACGCTTCGTCCCAGGCGGCCAGCAGCGGCGCGGTGGCGGCTTCGCCCAGGGTGCTGGCGATGGCGCCGAGCAGGTGGCGCCCGACGATCGGATAGTGTTCTTCGCGAATGCCAACCGATACATGCTTGTGCACGATGCGTTCGATCACCGGCGCCAGCGCGCCCGGGTCGCCGATGTTGGCGGCGTAGGCAAACACGGCCGAGGCGAGCGACTGCTGCTGGGCGCCATTCGCCTGGTTGCCCATATTAAACAGGTTGCTCAGCTCGGGATGCTGCGCGAACATATTGCGATAAAACGTGGTGGTAATCGCCACGCCGTGTTCGCGCAGGACGGGAACGCTGGCGTCAATGTAGGGGCGGGAAGCGGCAGAAATCATGGAAAACCTTTCAATTTGTTGCAGTTAAGATGCAACTTTAACGTCGTAAAAAAGGCGCGTGCCAACGCGCCCGTCCGATGGCGCTGTGTCAGGCGGCCCTGTCCTGGTCGAGGAACATCCTGTGCATGCGCACGATTTTTTCGCCGGTGTCGCCATGCGTAATATGGGCCAGGGTGACTTTGTCCATGGCCCCGTAAAACGCGTCCATGCCGCTGCGCAGGGCGGCGCGCAACTGGCAGTCGCCGCTCAGGCGGCAGCCGCTGCCTTCGCAGTCGACCAGTTCGCTGTCGCCTTCGAGCTCGCGCAGCACCGCGCCGACCGAGAGCGTGGCGGCATCGGCGGCCAGGCGCAGCCCGCCGTTGCGCCCGCGGGTGGCGCAGACCCAGCCTGCGCGCGCCAGGTGACCAACCACCTTGACCAGGTGGTTGACCGGCAATGCGAACTGCGCCGCCACTTCCGCCACCGTGACCGGCACGCGTCGCTCGCCGGCGCGCGCCAGGTAAATCAGGACGCGCAGGCCCATATCGGTAAAACGGGTCAGATGCATGGAACACTCCGGTGAGAACAGATTCATTCTAGCAAAGGTGCATCTTAAATGCATCTTTAAATGGCTGGTGTTGTATTTGCGAAATAATTATTTTGTTAACAACCATTCCCCCGTAAAATGGCCCGCTCCCCTGTAAATACGAGAATGCGATGTTCAAACACCTATCCCTGGCCGTGTTCCTGCTGGCCCTCGGCTGCATGAGCGGCGCCCACGCCCAAGCCGGCGGCGACAAGCAAGAGCACAGCAGCGAGCAGCTGGAAGCCTCGCTCAAGATGCAAAGCGGCAAAATCAACTTGCCGGGCGGCATGGCCACCCTGAACCTGCCCGACACCTTCCGCTACCTCAGCCCGCAAGACGCCGAACGCTTGCTGGTGGAAGGCTGGGGCAATCCGCCTGGCAACGATTCGCTGGGCATGATCGTGCCGGCCAGCGGCGTGATGAGCAAGGATGGCTGGGGTGTGATCATCACCTACGAAGCCGACGGCCACGTCAAGGACAGCGACGCCGACACCATCAAGTACGACGAACTGCTCAAGGACATGCAGGAATCGGTGGCCGAACAGAACAGCGAGCGCAAATCGCAGGGCTACGCGGCCATGAGCCTGGTCGGCTGGGCCGAAAAGCCGAGCTACGAAAAAGCCACCCACAAGCTGTTCTGGGCCAAGGAACTGGCGATCGTCGGCGAAACCGAGCATAGCCTGAACTACAACATCCGCGTGCTCGGGCGCCAGGGCGTACTGGTGCTGAACGCCGTGGCCAACATGGACCAGATCGCCAATATCCGCCAGGAAATGCGCAAGGTCACCGCTTTCAGCGACTTCACGCCCGGTAACCGCTATGCGGACTACAACCCGAGCACCGACAAGGCCGCCGAATACGGCCTGGCGGCGCTGGTCGCCGGTGGTGCCGCCGCGAAAATGGGCCTGTTCGGCAAGCTGTTCGCCTTGCTGCTTGCCTTCAAGAAGCTGATCGTCATCGGCTTTCTGGCCGTCGCCGGCGCGCTCGTGAACTTTTTCCGTGGCAAGAGCAGGGATAAAGTCGATCTCAGCAAGTGATGCGGCGGCCCCTGCGTTATCAGTCCGGCACGGCCATTTTTCGCGCGCGAAAGATGTGTATAAGTAAATGGCAATAGCCCCTATAATCGCTGCTGCCATTCATCTAGCGCGACAAAAGGGACGAATCCGTGAATCAAACTCTGGGCCAGAAGCTGTTCCGCATCAAACCTGCCGGTAGCACGACCAACCCCCCTCCCGCGCATGCAGGAACCGGCCTGGCACGCACAATGGGATTGTTCCCGCTGACCATGATCGGCGTGGGCGCCACCATCGGCACCGGCATCTTTTTCACCATGGTCGAGGCGGTACCGAAGGCCGGTCCCTCGGTCGTGCTGTCGTTCCTGCTGGCCGCGCTGACCGCCGGCCTGACCGCGCTGTGCTACGCCGAATTGTCGTTCCGCATCCCGGCGTCGGGCTCGTCCTACTCCTTCGCCTACGCCACCGTCGGCGAGTTCGCCGCCTTCATCATGGCTGCCTGCCTGCTGCTCGAATACGGCCTGGCCGCCAGCGCCACCGCGATCGGCTGGTCGGCCTACCTGAATAACTTCCTCACCAATGCCCTTGGCTGGCAGATACCCGAAATGCTGCGTACGCCGATGATCGTCTCGGGCGAGCACGGGGTGGAAATCCGCGCCGGGCACATCAACCTGCCGCCGATTTTCCTGGTGATCATGTGCTGCGTGATGCTCATTCGCGGCACCAAGGAATCGGCCACCACCAATGCCATCATGGTGCTGGTCAAGCTGGCGATCCTGGTGTTTTTCGTGGTGATTGCGTTTTCCGGCTTCGACATCAACAACTTCACGCCGTTCTTCAATACCGACAACAGCAAGGGCTTTGCCGGCATGGCCGGCGTGACGGCCGCGGCGGGCACGGTGTTCTTCTCGTTCATCGGCCTGGACACGGTCGCCACCGCCGGCGAAGAAGTGCGCAACCCGACCCGCAACGTGCCGATCGGCATCCTGGCCGCGCTCGGCATCGTGACGGTGTTCTACATGCTGGTCGCGGTCGCCGCCCTCGGCGCCCAGCCGGCCCGGATGTTCGAAGGCCAGGAAGCGGGCCTGGCGGTGATTTTGCAGAACGTGACCGGCAAGACCTGGCCGGCGCTGGTGCTGTCGGCCGGCGCCGTCATTTCGGTGTTCAGCGTGACCCTGGTGACGATTTATGGGCAGACCCGGATCCTGTACGCGATCAGCAAGGATGGCCTGATTCCGCCAACGTTCCAGAAAGTAAGCCCGCGCACCCAGTCGCCGGTCAGCAATACCCTGATCGTGTGCCTGGTGGTGGGGCTGGTGGCCGGATTTGTGGACTCGACCTACCTGTGGGACATGGTCAGCATGGGCACCCTGACGGCGTTCATCGTGGTGTCGGTGGCGGTGCCGGTGATGCGCAAAAAGATGGGCGAATCGCTGGTCAAGGGCTTCCGCGTGCCGTTCGGCCCGTACGTGGTGCCGGGCCTGAGCATCTGCGCCTGCCTGTACATCATGAAAGACTTGTCCAAGACCACGTTTACCGTGTTTGCGATCTGGATGTGCGTGGCGGTGCTGACCTACTTCGGCTATAGCATCCGCCATTCGCGCCTGAACAGCAGCGCTGCTTGAGCGGAGCCGTCCTGCCTGGAGTAACAATGCGCTTGCTCATCGCGGCGTCGCTGTTGGTGCTTCTTCAGGCGTGCTCCCGTACCGGGCATACGGATGCCCCGCCGGCCATCAACAGTAAAATGGCCGAGCTTGCTGATGAAGGAGTGAACCGATTGAACATGGCCGAAGACAAATTTCAAGACACCGATTGGGGTAAGGTCAATCTTCCAGGGAAAAGACTGGAACTGATCGATCCGGTGGGGATCGAGGATTTGCGGTTCCATGCCGATGGCCATGTCACCGCCACGATCGGTACCAAGGAAGTGTTAGCAGCCCCGATCTTCTATTGGAAAGTGAAGAACGGCGTATTGCTTTTGTCTGACAATAAGAATTTTTCTTCCGTTTTTTCAGAACTCAGCGCGCCGCGCGTTGAGGCGCTTCCCGCGAGTGATGCGAAACGGATCCTGAGTGTGACGGCGAAAAACAGCAGGCAATTGCAGTACACACTCTCGCAGCAGCGCTAGCAGCCTGTCGGACTTGGAGAGTCGAAGCGAAAAAATAGCTGGGCGAGGCCAGATTTTGACGATTTCGCAGTGCCAATAGCGAGCTATTGGCCGAGAAAGCGGCGAAATATGGGCCGTCCCAGGTATTTTTGCAGCCGACGATCCCAAGTCCGACAGGCTGCTAGCCCAGGCTGCCCGATAAAGGGACGCCCGAGCCCACGGCGCGGGCCTGCGCGACGACTGCCGCTGCGCTGCTACTGGCCCAGCCGCACGGCGGCCCGGTCCAGCACGCGCACCACCATGGCGATCGCGTGCGGGACCATCTTTTTGGCCACGCCGCGCCGCACCGCGTGCTCATGCGACGACAGCACCGCTCCCCCATATCGATACGAATACGTGCCGCCCTGCGTGAGCAGCGGCCGGATGTCGGTCGCGTTGGTGGCCAGCGGCGCGAAATCGTTGAGCGCGGCCAGCACCAGCGCGGCGTCGCCCAGCTTTTCGCTGTCGTAGTAATCCTCGACCCAGCTTTCCCAGCCGGAATGGTTGTGACCGAGTACGTTGAAGGTGTGGTGCGGCTGCAGCAGGTCGGTCGCGTGCAGTACAAAGCCGAGCGATTGCGCCGACGGCGCCTGCAAGAAGCGCGTCCAGAAATGCTGCGCCAGGTTGTCGATCGGCTGGAACGGGAAGTGCTGGTAATCCTGGTACATGCTGGCCGTCGAGTAACCGCCCTGGCGGTAGCGCGCTTCGGTCACGCCGTAGCTGTTGTACTTGCTGGCGTCGCCAAACCAGCCCCCCAGGCCGCCGGCGCCATCGTCCAGGTAGTCGCCCACCAGCCAGGTGGCGGCCAGCTTGTCGATGTCGCCCGGATTGCCGAGTTTTGCGTAGTGGTAGCCGCCGAAGTCGTTGCCGTGCGCGTCGGCGCCGGCGGTGTGGTTCTGGAAGTGCCAGAACGAGGTGTAGCGCGCCAGGCCCGAGCCGAGTCCCCACAAGGGCGCGCCCTGGCAATTGCCGGTGGCGGCGCCACAGATATAGGTGTCTTCGAAGTAATCGACATCGTGCGCGCCCTGGCCGATCGCGGCGGCGAACTGCTCCATCGAGTAGCCGGCCCGCGTCACGCCCGCCAGCAGGCTCGCGTAGCGGGTCTGGTTGGGGTGCGTTTTCATGAACTCGACGGCGTCGAGCACGATGCGGCGGTGGGTTTCGGTGTTCCACGCCCGGGCCGGCAGGCATGCGAGCAGGGCGAGTGCCACGGGGGCAAGCTTGAATAGTGCCTTCATCTGGTCTCCATCTTGTTGGTAGTAATTGCGGGCATCACGGACGCGCTGCCCGGCCGGCTTGCTGCATTGCCACGACCGCGTGCGGCCGCGTTCACCTCCCCAGCGCGGGATGATCTTTGATCAGCTGCGCGCGCATGCTTTCGAGCCCGCGCGCCTTCTCTTCCGCCCTGGCGACTTTGTCGGCGGCGATGCCCATGGCGCGGCCGCGCGCGATGTCGTCACGCAGGCGCGGCAGCTCGTCGTCCACGGCCTTGATGTAAGCGGCCAGCACCTGCGCGTTCTGGCGCGCTTCGAACGCCTGGTAAGCCTGCGGGTCGGCCAGTTCGGCCGCCGTGGGACGCGCCGGCGCGGCGCTCTCCTGCGCGATGGGCGGCGCTTCCGGGTCGCCGTGCTGGCGCGTCTGCGCCAGGCTGTGCGCGGCCGCTAGCGGCGCGTTGTCGGCGGGCATGGCCTGCCTGGCCGGGGGCCAGGCGTCCAGCCAGGGACGGCCGGCGGCGGGCGCGCCCGGGGTGGCGCTGGCGCTGGCGGGAACGGGAGCGGGCGCATCCTGCGCCTGCGGCCACCCCAGCCAGAGCGCGCCCGCCACCGTCAGCGCGCCAGCGAGCGTCATCAGCGCCGCTTTCATGGCGCCCCCGTGGCGCCGGGCAGCCTGGACGGCATGTCGACTTTGGCGGCACGCACCAGGGCAATGCGGGCGTCGGTGAATTCGGCGCGGGCGCGCTCATGGGCGATGGCCTTGCGCGCCATGTAGCGCACGGTTTCCGAACCGGGCGGGTAAAAGCCTTCGATCCGCTGTGCGACCAGCACGATGTCCCACGTGGCCGGGGCGGACGGCCCGACCGGCGCGCGGAACGGGGTCGATACCTGGCCGGCCGGTTGCTGCCGTGCCAGCGCCGCGAGCCAGCCGGGCGCGGCGGTCTGCATCACCCAGCCCAGGTCGCCGCCACGCGCCGCGTTTGGCGCCAGCGAGTGGCGCCGCGCCAGCAGGGCGAAGTCCTTGCCGGCCGCCACCTCGGCAGCGATGTGTTTCGCCAGCGCTTCGCTGGCGACCCGGATATGACGCGCGCGCACCTTGTCGGTGCGCCGGAACTGGTCCTTGTGCGCGCTGTAGAAGGCGTTGACGTCGGCCTGTGTGACGTGCCGCGCCAGCGTCGCCTGCAGCGGGCTGTGCGCCTCGGCGCCATCGGCCAGCCCGTACAGGCGCAGGGCGCCGCGCACCGCCTCCTGGTCATCGAGGGCCTGGCGCAGGTCGGCCACGGCCGCCGCGCCGAAGCGGCGGCTGGCCCAGTCGAGCACGAACAGGCCGGCCACCCGCAGGCGCGCCTGATGGGCGATGAAATCCATCTTGCGATTGAAAAATTCCATGCGCCCCTGCACGTTCTGGCGCTCTAACACGTCCAGCACGCTCAGGATGACCGGCTCTGTCTTGCCCAGGCGATAGCGCAGCAGCGGCGTGCGGGCCGCCAGCGCAGCTTGGTCGGGCGTGAAGTCGTAGCCCAGCCGCAGTGCGCCGGGCGCACCGAACAGGCGTTCGAGCATTGCCGGCGCCAGCGGGTAGCTGGCCTCGATCGCGCCGGCCAGGGCGCCGCCGGGCAGGGCGCGCAGGGCCGCTTCCAGTTCGCTGGCGTACATGCTGCGCAGCAAGCCAACCACGCGATCGTCGACTCCCACGCCCGGCGCGAAGCCCACTGTGCTGGCGGGGTACAACTGCGCCGCGCTGAAACGCTCGCGCGCCCAGCGCGCTTGCAGGCGGTCGGCGACGATCCCGGCCAGCACCGCATCGGCGGACGGGCGGCCCGGCTGGTCCCGGGCCTGGTGCAGCAGCGCGCGCAAGGTGAGCGCGTGCACGGGCGCGCCGTTGATGTGCGCCGCCGGCACGGCATCGTCCGGCGCCGCCGCCTGCGCACGGCACAGGATGCTTGCCAGGAGCAGCAGGGCGGCCAATTGCCGGCGTGGGGTCGGGATCATGGATGCTTTCGTGTCAGGCGAGGATGGCCACGCCGTGGTCGGTGCGGTCGGTGAGGATTTCGAAGGCGGCGCCATGGCGCGAGTTATACCTGCGTGGCGGCTCCCCGCGCAGGGTGACGGTCATGCTGCACGAGGCCAGCTTGGAATTGAGGCAAGTCTTGATGCCGCCGGGAGGATTCGGATAATGCAAACCGGCAAACGCGTCGCGCGGCGCCGCGATCTGGATCTCCACCCGCACACCGTCGGCGCGGGCATCGATGTCCCAGGTAAAACCGTCGATCCGGGCGCGCGTGCGCAGCGCTTGCGTAATGCTGTTGAGCGACAATTCCAGGGTGCCGATGCGCAGCACCACCAGGCTCATCTGCGGTGACCGGAGCGGACCCCATCTCAGGCGCGCCGTCGAGCATTCCAGGAACACCTCGGGCGCATCGTCGAAGCCGGCCACCTGGCCCCAGGCATAGGTATCGGTGTGGCGGCTGCCCCAGTTGTGGTTCTGGCTGCCGCGCCATTGGTTCACCGTCACGGTCTCGCCATCGATGTCGAGCTGGCCCGAAAACAGCGCGCCTGGCGCTCCCACCAGCGCTTTCGCTGACGGAAAGCGTCCGCCATACAGCGACGCCGGCATCAGCAGCAGCGGCGGATGCGGCGCGTCGTAGCCGAGCGCCCAGGCGATGCTGTGGCCAAGTCCGCTGGCGCTGCCAGCCAGGCAACTGGCGCTCAGGTGCGTATGGCCGATCAGCAGGTCCGGCGCGCCCGCCCCGATGACGCAGTCCGCCAGCGCGAACTGGTTTTTAAGCGCCACGATGCGGCGCTGTTCGCCGTCGAACCACACCGCCCAGACTTCGCCGAGCGCCAGCTGCGGCTGGCCGGCCGGGCTGAAGAAAGTGTAGCGAATCCAGAAGGCGCGCGCGCGGCCGGCCTCGTTGGCGCGCAGGAAGTAGCTTTCGTAATGCCCGGCGCGGCTACCGGGGACGAAGCGGCAGCGGTTGGCGTCGGCGCGGCTGGCGCCTGTGGCCAGGCTGCCCGGTGCTGCCATAAGATGACGACGCTTGATGCTGTCCGGCATGGTGGCTCCTCCGTGGGATGGAGCAGCCAATGTACCGGGCCGGTATGTACAGCGTCTTGTTGGAATGCGACAGGCAATGGCGCAGTTACGCCAAAGCCGCTATCGCTCACCGATCCCTGACAGTCGCCCGGTCGCCCGGCGCGTCGGGCGGCCGGGGGCTATGCCGCCTGGGTCAAGCGTTCGACTACCGGTTCCAGCGCGGCCGGACGGCAGCCGAAGGCGGCCAGGCGGCCTTGCGCTTGCGGCGCCAGGTCGAGGTCGTACGGCAGGCGGCCGGCGACGACCCACAGCTTGTCCACCGGCATGGCCGCCAGCAGGCGGCGCTGGTTTTCGACCAGCATCGCATTGTAGGTCTGCACCACAATCTGCTGCGCGCCGTCGGCGAAGGCGATCGCCGCCGCCACTTCGGCATCGGACGCCTCGGCCGACATGGCATATTCCGTCACGTCGAGCCCGGCCTGGCGCAGCGCCGGCAGCATCGAACTGCGTGCTTCGTTGTTGCGCCCGTTCGCCACTTCATCGACTTCGCTGCGCGAGCGCACCTCGACCGTGATCAGGCGCACCGGCAATGCCGGGTCGAGCGGGCGGAAAGCGCCCTGCACCAGCAGCGCCGCTTTCTGCACTTTTTTCGCCAGCGCCATCGACCCGGCTGTCATCAGGCCGCCTGGGATAGCGGCGCGCTCGCGCCAGCCGCCCACCGCGCGCGCCTGCTTCAGGCGGCGCACGCGCGCCAGCGCTTCCTCGATCCGCTGCGCAGCGATCGTCCCCTGCGCCACGGCGGCCGACACGGCCGCCAACGCCGCGCGCTGCTGCTCTTCGCGGTGCGAAATGAGCACGATGTCGCAGCCCGCCTGCAAGGTCGCCACCGCGCCCGGCGCCACGCCCACGCCGTCGGCGATCGCGCCCATTTCCAGGCAGTCCGAAATGATCGCGCCCTGGTAAGCCATCTCCTCGCGCAACAGACCGGTCAGCACGGCCCTGGACAAGGTGGCCGGCACCGCTGGATCGGGTTCGATCGCGGGAAACGCCACGTGCGCCGTCATGATGGCGTCCACGCCGGCGGCGATGGCGGCGCGGAACGGCGCCAGCTCGACCGCGCGCAGGCGCTCCAGGTCGTGCGGCACCAGCGCCATGGAATAATGCGAGTCGACCGCCGTGTCGCCATGGCCGGGGAAATGCTTGGCGGTGACGATCACGCCCGCTTCTTGCTGCCCGCGCAAGGCCGCCATGCCGTAGCGCACCACGGTGTCGGCATCTTCGCCGTAGGCGCGCACGCCGATGATCGGGTTCAGGCGGTTGTTGTTCACATCGAGTACGGGCGCGAGCAGCATGTTGATGCCGATCTGGCGCATCTCGTCGCCATTGATGAAGTTCACTTGCCGGCAGTCGTCCACCGACCCTGCCGCCTGGAAAGCCATGGCGGCGGGAATCGGCGTGACGCCCTGTTCGATGCGCATCACCATGCCGCCTTCCTGGTCGAGCGCGATCAGCAGGGGCTGGTCGCTCACTTCGGCGTTAATCTCTTGCAGCCTCTGGCACAGCCTGGACACTTGCGCCGGCGTGTGGACGTTGCGCCGGAACAGGATCACGCCGCCGATGCGGCGCTCCCGGATCAGGCCGATAATATGCTCGTTCGGCTCCAGGGCGTCGAAGCCGACCATGAATAACTGCCCGATGTTGTGCTGCATAGTCGCTTGCATCTTGAAAATCCTCGCTATCCGTAAGAAAATCTAGTCCGTATCCTGCCATGGCCGCAGGCCCAGCAGTTGTTCGCCCAGCGGGGATAATTGCGCCCGCGGGTATTTTGTTTGTTCCCATTTGCGCGGATCGCCGTGCAGGCTGTATCCGGCCGGCGCTTCGCGCTCGCGCCAGGAGCGGATGCGCCATTGTTTCAACGCCTCGTCATGCTCCCGCGCCGGCATCATCGACATATACTGCGCCATCCTCACTTTGCCGGCCGAGACATTCTGGCGGATGCCGTGGCACAGGCGGCTGTTAAAAATGAGCAGATCGCCCTTTTTCAACAATACCGGCACGTGCGGCAAGGCCGAGACATCCGGCCGGTACCAGTCCCAATCGGCCGGCTGGGTGCGGCGCCAAGCGTCGAAATCGCGGAACAGCGACGGCACGCAGACAAAGCCGCCCACCTCGATATCGGTCTGGTCGCCGATCGACAGCACGCCCTGCACATTTGGCGGCGCATTTTCGGGGTCGTAATCCCAGTGCATGAAGCTCTTGAATGCGAATCCCGGCTCGGGCGGCAGGTTCAGGTTGACGCGGTCGATCGACACCCACAGCTTGCGCGTGCCCCAGATATCGGTAAAAGCGTCGTGCACCCGCGGCATCTGGCGCGTATCCCACAGATACTGGTGGTGGTATAACTCTATCATCCCCGCGTTGAAGCTCAGCTCTGTTTTTCTCAGGCGCGATTTTTCGGGCGGATACCAGGTGCCCGGGTCGTGCGGATCGAGTTCCTCGAATTCCCAGATCAGCTGTTCCAGGCGCGCCAGTTGATCCGGGGCGACCGCGTCGGGAATGACGATATAGCCGTTTTGTATCCAGAAGTCCCAATCCGCTTCCGACAGCACGCGCAGCGGCGCGCCGTTGGAACGGTCGTTCAGGCGCGCCGTGGCGCTCGCCAGGGTCGATTGATTGCGCGTGCCGACGCTATGCTTGCCGATGGCCTCGATATTGGCGTTCATTGCGATCCTCCAGGTAGCACCAGTTCCATGAAATGCAGGCGGTCGAAAAACAGCTCGGCCGCGTAATCGAACACGGCGCACGAGCGCCATCCCTTGTGCAGGTAAATGCCGAAGGCGGCGCTGTTTTCCCACACGGTGAGCACGATGCGCGCGCTGCCCTTGCTGCGCGCCAGGGCCTCGATATGCTCCAGCATCAGGTTAAGGAGGCCGCGTCCGCGACAGCGCTCCTCCACCGCCAGGCTGGCCACGAACAGGTCGTCGGCGCGCGCGTGCAGGGCGATAAAGGCGTCGTAGGCGGCATCCATGGCGCGCATCTCGTCGCGGTAGTACGACACGGCGTTCACCCGGCCGAATTCGGCGATGGTGGCGGCCGTGTAAAAGCCGCTGAAGCGGCCGGCGCCATCGAACAGGCCACGCGCATGAGCGATATACGGATCGATATTCTGGCGCCGCTGCAAAGCGACCAGGGGCAGGCGCAGGCGATTACCGAACGAGCAGTATTCGAGATAACTGGTGGCGAACAGCAGCGCCGCCATGCGGTCGCGCTGCGCCTCGCCGATCTGCGCACCGGGCACGAAAGCGTAGGGTTCAGCGTTCGTTGGCATGGGCGCCGCGCAGTCGTGTGGTGAGGTTGGCATGGACCTTGGCATAGTTGCGCTGGTCCGGCATGGCG
This sequence comes from Massilia sp. CCM 8734, assembly GCF_011682155.1. NCBI lineage: Bacteria > Pseudomonadati > Pseudomonadota > Betaproteobacteria > Burkholderiales > Oxalobacteraceae > Massilia > Massilia sp. CCM 8734. Next base: position 104,718 of record NZ_WHJI01000023.1, on the reverse strand, counting down.
TGGCCGTGTGTCGTGTGCCAGAAGTTCCCGCGCCGGATGCGCTCGGCATTGATGGCCATCAGATAGGCGCCGAACAGATCGTTGACCCGGTCCAGTTGCCGGTCTTGCGACAGGAACGAATAATAGTGGCAGCCCGGCGCCGATGCGCGCAGTTGCGAGGCGTACGCCATGCGCGGCACTTCCGTGCTGGACAGGACCACGGCCACCTCGGCGAGCTCACGGACGTCGTCCAGGCGCCAGCCGCGTTGCTCGAGCGCGGCGATGCAACTGTCGTAGCCGGCCTGTTCCGACGGCGTGAGCGGCGCCGGCTGGTGCGTGAGGGCGTCGACCCGCAGGCGCATGCCGTGCAGGCCGCTGACGATGGTTTCCGGCGTATCGTCATGCAGCACGCCGTGGCGCGCCACCAGGTCGTGGTAGGCCGTCAGCGAGCGTCCGATGGTGTCGTGCCAGGCGCCGTAGGTGGCCTGGTGCAGGGTGGCGGCGTAGCGTGCGCCGTGCGGCTTGTCCTTATCGGGCACGGCTGGGCCCATCGCGTCCAGATTCGCATCGATCCGCGCGATCAGTTGCGCGATGGCCGGATTGGCCTTGCGCGCGACCAGCATGCCGTTTTCATCGTTGAACAGATTCATCCAGCAGACGAAACTGGCGTCGAGACGGTTGCTCTCCCGGTTCACCGCGAAGCTGACGTAATCGGGCACTTCCGGCTTGCACAGGAACACCGTGGCGGGGCGGTACGGCATGGTGTCCGCATCGAGATAGATGCCGCCGCAGCGGTGCAGGATCAGCAGCCTGAAATAATCGGCCAGGTTCACGAAATAGCGCTGGCGGTGCAATTGCGCCAGCAAGGCGGCGATGCCGGGGCCGCATTCGCGCGCCAGGGCGTCGAGCGCATGGACGGTGAGCAGGCGCGTGCCGCAAAGATACGTGCCGATCGCATGGTGCGCGCCCGGCGCCGGGTGAAAGCACGGATCGTCGCGCAATTGCGCGCCATTCCAGACCCACAGCGCCAGGCGGTATGGCCCGCTGTCCGGCGGGCCGATGGCGTCGAGTGCGCAATCCCACTGGCGTACCGATTCGCGCGCCATGGCCGGCAGCGTCCCGCCCAGCCAGATCCGGTGCATGATCAACTCGTCCGGCGCGAGCGGCTGGGTGGGAATGGCCAGCAGCGACGAGGCCCTGCGCGCATCGAAGTCGCTGCCATGGCGGCGCACCAGGCGCCGTAATTCGCGCAGGTGGACGTGGTAGGACGACTGCGCCGCGTGCAGGCGCGTCCGGGCATCGGCGCCGCCATGCGCATCCTGCCGGCAAAACGCTTCCCACTGTTTATACGCAAGGAATTCGGCTTTCAGATCCTTGATCAGCACTTCATACGCCAGATCGACATGCATGCTGCCTCCGTTCCGTATCCGATTGCTTATTCGGCCTGGGGCGATTGCGCCAGGGCCGGCTCTTGTCCATCGTGGTTCCTGGCAAAGCGCATCAGGCAGATGCCGAGCACCACGCCCAATGGCACGTTAAACAGCGCATACGACGCCAGCGAATAGTCAAAATACGCGCCCACCAGGTTATAGATCTCGACGCCGGCGGCGATATACACGCAATAGAGCAGGCTCATGGCGGACGAGGTGAGGTTCATCGACACGCCGGTGGCGGTCAGCGACAGGCGGATCAGGGCGCCGTTAAACAGGCCGAAGCCGGCCGAGAAGATAAACATGCAGACAATGAACAAATGCCCGTGCCGGTACACCAGCCCGGCGCCCAGCATGCCGATGACGGCCAGGGCCGCGCCCTGGCGAATCAGGCGGGTGAGCGAAAAGCCGTCACCGAGTTGTTGAATCGCCATGGTGCTGAGGATAAATCCGGAGAAAATCACGAGCTGGTACAGGATATAGGTGCCATAGGACTGGCCCATGTGCTCCATGATGATGAGCGGCGACAAGCCGATCCAGGCCGTCAGCGGCGTAATCGCCATGGCCGCGATCAGGATCCCGGACATGAATTTTTTATTCCGCACGATGGTCAGGTAACTGGCGCGGATGGCGGCCAGGTCGGCGGGCGGTTTGAGCGTTTCCGTGCGCGGCATGAATGTAAACAGGCCGAGCCAGGCGATACAGCCGAGCACAAAGCCAATCCCGAAAATCGATTGCCACGGAAACATGCTGATCACGGCGCTGCCGACCACCGGGCCGATCAGCGGCGCGAAGACGGTGGTATTGGACAGCATGGCGGTCAGCTTGACGGCGTCGGCATCATTGAACAGTTCGTGGATGGCGGCGTAGCCGATGAAAATGAAGCAAGAGCCCATGCCCTGGAAGAAGCGGGCGGTGAGGAACTGGCCGATGGTGGCCGAGAACGGCACCAGCAAGGTCGCCACCAGATACAGCGCCACGCCGGCCAGCATGACCTTGCGCTTGCCGACGCGCTCGGCGACAGGGCCGAGAAAGATCTGCAGCATGCTGCCGCCGAGGATGAACAGGCTCAACGACAGTCCGATATGCCGGTTCGACGCCTGGAATTCGCGCACGACCTGCGGCATGGCCGGCATGATCATATCGTTCGACAAATAGACGGTCAGCTCGTAGAGGATGAAAAACAGGGAAAAGTAGAGCAGATGTGTGCGTTTCTCGAACATGTTTTCCACCTGAAAAAATTTTCCGACATTCCTACGGCTGAGTTCCAAAACCCTACAACCGGGGTCAGAGCCTTAATTAGCAACAAACGCCTTGTCGATCGGTCCCCGCCGCCTCCTCATTCCCGTCTACGCGAAATGGCAGAACTGCATTGGGGCCTGACCCCGGTTTTGCACGGTTTTGCAACGAATCGGGGTCTGACTCCGGTTTTGTAACTAGCTGTTTTGCAACTGTTTCAAGTTAAAGCTCTGACCCCGGTTGGGGAATGTGGTCTTAGATTGGAATGTATAGTAACTCTACTGGTCGTAGATTGGTATTAAAAAATTGTAGAATTTTGTCATCGCTTCGCGTGTTGTTCACGCCGCCCGCAAGCGATGGACGAAAAAAATGCCTGCGTCCCGGAGGAGGCAGGCATCGGAGAAGGGCGGGCCGATAGCCCCGCCTTAGCTTATTCCACGTTCATTTCTTTGAGCAGGTTGTCGGCTTTGTCGACATGCTTCATGTTCCACAGCATGTAGCGCACGTCGACCTGGATGTCGCGCGTGTTGGCTTTGTTGAAGTCCCAGTCGGAAATGATCGAGTCCAGGGTGCCGTCGAATGCCAAGCCGATGAACTCGGCCTTGCTGTTGAGCGCCGCCGAACCGGAGTTGCCGCCGGTGATGTCCAACGTCGCCAGGTAGTTCACCGGCACGGTCTTGAGCTTCGGATCGACATATTTGCCGAAATCCTTGGCCTGGATCGCCGCCAGTTGCGCCGCAGGGGCGTTGAACTCGCCTTCGCCGGTCGCTTTCGCTACCACGCCCTTGACGGTCGTGAAGGCGGACCACGATCCGGTGCCGTCGGCGCCATGGTCGCGGCCGGCAATCTTGCCGAAGGTGACGCGCAGGGTGCCGTTGGCGTCAGGATAGACCGGCTGGCCCTTGCTGGTCATGTAGGCGATCTTGGCCTTCATGTAGGTGGCGTAGGCTTGCTGGATCTTGCCTGCCAGCTCTTCTTCTTCGGCTTCGCGCTTCATGCCGGCGTCGTACATGGCTACCGCAGCCTTGATGAAGCTGTCGTTGCTGGCTTTGAAGTCGGCCGGGGTCTTGCCGACCCAGGCTGCGCGCTCTTCCTTGGCGCCGAGTTTGGAACCGGCGTACATGGTGTCGAGCACGGCTTTGAGCTGGGGTTCGCTCATGCCGTCGTTGACGCCGACAGCGGCGTCGAAGCTGGCGTTGCGCTCGGCTTTCGGCTGGGCCGCATATTGCTTCAGGAAGTTCAGGACCAGCGCCTTGTCGACTTTTTCGTCGTAGCTGCGCTCGATTGCCGCTACGCTCGCGGTCAATGTCGGCAGGTCGCGTTCCTGGTAACCCGTTTTGCGCTCGGCGTTCGGCTTGGTGCTTTCGTTCGACAGGCGGTACAGGCGGCGCGCCACGGTCAGCAGTTGCGGCGTGGCGCGCGGCAGCAAGAAGTTGCGCTTGGTTTCGGCGTCGCGCTGGGCAATGAGCTTCTCGACCAGCTCGATGTCGGCCGCGTATTCTTTCTGGCGCGCCGGGTTGGCATTGACCCAGGCTTTCATATCAGCATGTTCGCGCGTCTTGCGGGCCAAAATGTCGCTACCTTCGTAGCTGTTCATCATGCCCTTGCGGTTCTTGTAGTAGTTGTTGACGTTGGCGACCTGGCCGGCGTATTTCAGCTTGGCGTCTTCATTGGTCTTGGTCTCGCGCGCGATAATGGCCAGCGTTTCAGCCGATACTCTCACGAAGGTCGGATAGTCCCAATCGAAGGCAGCCACCACTTCCGACGGCAGACGGTGACGGCTGGTGCGGCCCGGATAGCCGAGCGCCATGATGAAGTCGCCTTCCTTGACGCCTTCGCGGGCGATCTTCAGGTGCGTTTTCGGCACGTACGGCACGTTGTCCTTGGCGTAGGCGGCGGACTTGCCGTCCTTGCTCACGTAGGCGCGGTAAAAGCCGTAATCGCCGGTGTGGCGCGGCCACATCCAGTTGTCGGTGTCGCCGCCGAATTTGCCCACGCCGGCCGGTGGCGCGTGCACCAGGCGCACGTCGCGAATGTCGAGCTGCTTGATCAGGTAAAACTCGAGTCCGCCGTAGTAGCTGGACACGGTGCAACGGTGGCCGGCGTCTTTTTCGCACTCGGCAACCATCGACTTCATGTTCTTTTCCATCGCATCGACGCGCGCCTTGCCGGCCAGCTTGGCGACCTCAGGGCTGATGATCTTGTCGCTGACGTTGGCGACGTCCTTGGTGACGAAGATGTGGCTGCCCGGCGCGGCCGGCAGTTCTTCCGCATGGGTCTTGGCCAGGAAACCGTTGGCCAGCAGGTCGCGCTCAGGCGTCGAGTTGACCGCCACGCTGTTGTACACGCAGTGGTGGTTGGTCGCTACCAAGCCCTGCGGCGAGACGAACGATGCGGAGCAGCCGCCCAGGCTGACGATCGCATTCATCGGAAATTCGGTGAGCTTGGTCAGGCTGGCCGGATCGAGCTTGAGGCCGGCGGCTTTGAGTTGCTTGGCTACTTGTGGCAGCTGCTGCGGCATCCACATGCCTTCGTCGGCTTGTGCAACGGTGCTGAGGATGGCTAGCGTTAGGAAGGTCTTTTTCATTCGCATTTCGTCTCTTTTTGGTCAATCGGAACAGGCTTGGCTCGCTGAGCGCCCTAGAGTATCCGTATCGCCAAAATAATAGTCAATCAAATTCTGACTGGCCGCCGGCCGCGCCGGCCGCGCCGTCCTCCGCTATGCGCCGCCCCTTACAACTGCCCGCCCACCAGCGAGGCCACTTCGCCCGCCACTTTTTCGGTCCACGAACGCTGCTGCCATGCCTGCAGGGTAATCGGGCGCGACAGTTTCCAGTCCTTCTCGAAGATGGCCACCTGTTCGGCCGCGAAGGCGTGGTCGATGATGTTCAGGTTGGCCTCGTCGTTGAGGCTGAACGAGCGGTTGTCGAAGTTGGTCGAGCCGACCGAGACCATCAGCGTATCGACCACCAGCGCCTTGACGTGGAACATGGTCGGCTGGTACTCGGCGATGTCGACACCGGCTTCGAGCAGCGCGCCCCAGCGTTCGCGCGAGGCGATGCGCACCACGTCCGAATCGATGTCGTCGCCGGGCGTGATGATTTTCACCTTGACCCCGCGCTTGGCGGCCGCGACCAGGGCGTTGATGGTCAGCTCATCCGGCACGAAATACGAACTCGACAGGTGAATGGTGTCGCGCGCCGAGGTGATCGCCATCAGGTACATCAGCAGCATGCTTTCGCTGCCGCCGCTGGGCGAACTGCTGAACATCTGGGCCGCGTGGCCGCCCACGGGTTTGAGTGGAGGAAAGTAAGTCGGGCCATCGAGGACGGTGCCGGTGGCCTTGGTCCAGTTGTCGGCGAACACCGCCTGCATTTGCCCGACCACCGGGCCTTCGACCCGGAAGTGGGTGTCGCGCCAGTGCTTCTTGTCCTGGCCGGCACCGCGCCACTGGTCGGCGATGCCGACCCCGCCGGTAAAGCCGATGTGGCCGTCCACCACCAGCACCTTGCGGTGGGTACGGTTGTTCAGGCGCGTGAATTTCCACCAGACCGGCTTGTGGTAGCGCTGCAGCTGGATGCCGGCCTGTTTCATCTGGTCCATGGCGGCATTGTCCATTTTCATGCTGCCGATAAAGTCGAGCATGACGTGGACCTTGACGCCGGCACGCGCGCGTTCGATCAGCGCGTCGGAAAATTCCTTGCCGATCGATTCGGACCAGTAAATATACGTTTCCAGGGTGATCGTGTGCTTGGCTTCGCGGATGGCCTTGAGCATGGACGGGAAGATCTGGTCGCCGTTGAGCTGGACCTCGACCTGGTTACCTTCGAGAATGGGGGGACCCAGCAGCACGCCCATGGAGCGGCGGAATTGCGGGTCGTCGGTGTCGTACAGGCGATGCAGTTGCCGCTCGATTTTTTTCTCGCTCGGCATGAAATTGAAAACCAAAAACACTCCCAGCAAGGTAAGCGCACAGCTGATCAATGCTACGTAGAGGGGTTTTTTGGTCATCGGGACATCCAGGCAAAAAAAAACCAACGCCCGCAGGCGTTGGTCATGGGGAGGACTGCATTTAGCGTACTTTACCGCGACGCAGCAGGTTGACAATGGCCAGCAGGATCACGGCGCCCAGGAAGGACACGAGCAGCGACGGGACGCTGAAGTCATCGTAATTGATGGTGCCGGTGCCGAACAATGGGGCGAGCAGCCAGCCGCCCAGGGCCGCGCCGATGATGCCGACGATCACGTTCAGGATGATGCCTTGTTGCGCGTCCGTTTTCATGACCATGCTTGCGAGCCAACCCAAGATACCGCCGATGATGATCCAGATGATGAATAACATGTTGATTCCTCCAGTTGGTTAAGTGATCTACCCGGCCACGTGCAATCGCCGGGCCATGGAAAAAGAATAATGCCGGCCATCTGCACGGTCGGTGCGGCAACGAACGTAATGGACGATTCAACATCTTTTTGGATGCGGACGTTGTGAAAATGCATGCTGCGCAATGTGCCGTCTTCCAGCGCCGCCCATGCATCACCACCGGCGTCCCCGCGCCACCAGCACCGTCCCCGCGCCACCACCGCCGTCCCCGCGCCACCACCACCGTCCCCGCGCCACCACCGCCGTCCCCGCGCCACCAGCACCGTCGTCCCCGCGCAGGCGGGGACCCAAGGTCGTGCCGTAGTTACGGGCTGAACTACAGCCTTGGATCCCCGCCTTCGCGAGGATGACGTGATGGCGTGCGGGGATGACGGTGGTGGCGTGCGGGGATGACGGTGGGGCGTGCGGGCGTAACGGTGCTGTATGCAGGAATAACAGTGCTATATGCAGCAATAACGGCGCTGTATGCGGGGATGACCGTGCCGTCGCCGTCGCCGTCGGCCCCATCCATGCCTGCTGTCAGCGCGCTGCCGCGTGCGCGTCGCGAACCCACCTGCAAGCTGCGGCAGCGCATTTTCCATGCCATTTGGAAACACCGTTGTTGAGTGCGGCAACGTACGGAAGCATTGTTCAAGCGGGCTTATCGTTTCGTCACTGGCATTGATTTCCAGGTTTGCGTGCGAGCCCCGCACATCAAAAATTCGAAAGGAAATTGAAATGAGCAATTACGACACCACGACCCAAAAAAATTCCCGTATGGTCACCGGTCTGTTCCGTGACCGCGACAGTGCCGAGCGGGCTTACAACTCCCTCTCCGACCGCGGCTACAGCAAGGACGACGTCACCTTGATGATGTCGGACGATACCCGGAAAACCTATTTCAACGATACCGATACTGAACTCGGCAGCAAAGCGGCTGAAGGCGCGGGCGTTGGCGCCGGCATCGGCGGCACCATCGGCGCTGTACTGGCTGGCATTGCCGCCGTCGGCACCACCCTGGTCCTGCCTGGCATTGGCCTGGTCGTCGCCGGTCCTATCGCAGCGGCATTGGCCGGTGCTGGCGCTGGCGGTATCGCCGGCGGCCTGGTCGGCGCACTGATCGGCGCGGGCATCCCTGAAGAGCGCGTCGTGCACTACGAAGAAGGCATCAAGAACGGCGGCATACTGATGGGCGTGAACCCACGCAACGACGACGACGCCACCCACATCGAGCGCAGCTGGACTGAAAACAAAGGTGAGCACATCATCGGTACCGGCGTCGGCGCTGGCGCTGGCGCACTCACCGGCGCCGGTATCGGCGCAGCAGCCGGCCCGATCGGCATGGCCGCTGGTGCTGCCATCGGCGGTATCGCCGGCGGCCTGGCTGGCAAGGGCGCAGCCGAAGTGATCAACCCGAAAGCCGGTGACGAGCTCCATGAGCATCACTTTGCCAAGGGCATGGGCGCCGGTAGCGGCGCAGCGATGGGCGCTGCCGCTGGTGCGGTCGGTGGCCCGGTCGGCATGGCAGCCGGCGCCGCGATCGGCGCACTGGCGGGCGGCATGGCCGGTAAAGCAGCTGGCCAACTGGTCAATCCGGAAGAAGAAGCGGCCTACTGGCGCAGCTCGTACCAGACCGCTCCTTACTATTCGCCGGGCTATACCTACGACGACTACGGTCCTGCGTACGAACTCGGCTACAACAGCCGCGGCCGTTATGCCGGCACCAGCTTCGATTCGGTAGAGAACAACCTGTCGGACGAGTGGGATACCGTCAAAGGCAAGTCGCGCCTGAACTGGCAGCAAGCCAAGTCGGCTACCCGCGCAGCGTGGGATAAAGTCGAGCGCGCCATGCCGGGCGACTTCGACCGCGATGGCCGTTAATCCGGGCGTCTCAAGCTGGTGAGCACGTAAAAAAGCCTCGCTTCCGTCACCGGAAGCGAGGCTTTTTCACGTTTGCGGACTTAGTTCTTGACCGCTTCGACCTGGATAGCCAGTTTGACTTCCGGTGCGAACGGCGGCACGGCGTAGCTGATGCCGAAATCGGTGCGCAGGAATTGAGCCGATGCATCGGCGCCGCAGACTTCCTTCTTGTGCATCGGGTGGATGATGCACTTGAACTTGTTGATCGTCAGCGTCACAGGTTTGCTCACGCCGTGCAAGGTCAGGGTGCCTTCGGCCGATACCGGCACGTCGCCCTTGAAGGTGATCGATTTCGACTTGTAGGTCACGTCCTTGAACTTGGCGACGTCGAACATGTCTTCGTTCTTGGCGTGCTTGTTCAGTTTTTCGTTACCGAAATCGAGCGAATCGGCATCGATGGTGATGTCGATCGAGCCGGTTTTGGCAGCGCGGTCGAGCACGACGGTGCCTTCGGTCCTGGTGAACTTGCCGCGCAGGATGGAGATACCCATGTGATCGGCTTCGAAGCTCGGGAAGGTGTGGGTCGGGTCGATCTTGTAGGTGTCGGCGGCGAAGCTGGCGGTGGCGGTCGCGGCGGCGGCCATGGCGATGATCAGGTGCTTGATTTTCATGTTGTGTCCCTTGAATGACGTTTAAGTTTCGTTTGAATTACGTTTGAATTACGTTTGAATTAAGTGCTTCTCAATGCGTAACGGTACTGCGTTTACTGCGCCGCGCTGACGCGGAATTTGATGATGACTTCATCGGCGACCATGCTCGTGTCTTTCCATTCGCCATCGCCAATGTTGTAAGTGAGGCGCTTGATGGGCAGGGCGCCATCGAAGGTGTGCTTGCCGGCCTCGCTCTTCACGGTCAGCGGAAAGCTGACATCGGTGGTCTTGCCCTTGATCGACAGCTTGCCGGTGACCGTCATCTTGCCCGGGCCGGCAGCCTTGATTCCCGAAGAGACAAACGTCGCTTTGGGAAACTGTGCGGAATTGAACCAATCCTTCTTGGCCACTTCCTTGTTCATCAGCGGATCGCCCAGGTCCAGGCTGGCCGTGTCGATGTCGACGGTGGCCTTGGCGGCGTCCGGCTTGGCCGCGTCGTAATCGATGCTGGCCGCAAACTTGGTGAACTTGGCGTCGACCGGCACGTTCATCTGCTTGAACGAGGCCGACACCATGCTCTTGGCCGGATCGGTCTTCAGCGGGGCGGCGACGGCAACGACCGCCACGGCCAGCAGGGAGGCAAGCAAAGTGCCATTGGTAAACTTCATACAATCTCCTTGGAATCGATAGGGTGACTTACGGCAGCATGCGCTTGAGCACGCCGTCGCGCTCGATGAACTGGTGTTTCAGGGCGGCCGCCAGGTGCAGGGCGACGGCGCCGGCCAGGCCCATGTTGAGCCAGTAGTGGACGGCTTTCAGGACCGGCTTGAGGTCGGGATCGGCGGCGATGATGACCGGCAACTGGAACAGGCCGAAGTACACCACGGGAATACCGGCCGACAAGGTGTAGAAGTAGCCCGACAGCGGCACCGCGAACATCAGCAGGTACAGCAGGCCGTGCAGGCCGTGCGCCGCGCCTTTTTGCCAGGCTGGCATCGCGGCCGCATAGGGCGGGGCGGCGTGGGTCAGGCGCCACAGCAGGCGCAGGGCGGCCAGCGCCAGCACCGTCACGCCGGCCCATTTATGCCAGGAATAGTATTTGAGTTTGGTGGGCGTGATGCCAGCAATGTCGGTCATCACCAGGCCCATGATGAAGGCGCCCACGATCAGCACGGCGATGAGCCAGTGGAAAACGATCGCGGTGATGGTATAGCGTTCCTGCATGGACCTGCTCCTGGAAATAGTACTGATTAGGACTAATATACCAAATAAACAGCATTGTCGCTTGCGAAGGGCAGATTACCATAGTGCGCGCCTTGTGCAGACGTATCCGTATTGTAAAATTGCTTGAGGCCCAGTTCATTCATTGAGCATGGGAATGGCCGCTGCATTGATTAGCCTGGAATGCCATGAAGATGACCCCGTTACGCTGGATCGCCCTTGCTGCGCTGTTGCTGGCCCTGCCTGCGGCCGCCCAGCTGTCGGTCGTCGCGGCCAAGGCCATGGCCGACATGTCGATCGAGGAACTGGCCAATATCGAGGTGACGTCGGTGTCGAAAAAGCCGGAACGCCTGGCCGCCGCTGCCGCTTCCGTGTTCGTGATCACCGCCGACGATATCCGCCGCTCCGGCGCGGCCACCTTGCCCGAAGCGTTGCGCCTGGCGCCCAACCTGCAAGTGGCGCAAAGCAGCGGCTACGGCTACGCCATCAGCGCGCGCGGTTTTAACAGCAGCCGCAACACCGTTCCCAACAAGTTGCTGGTGCTGATCGACGGGCGCTCGGTGTACTCGCCCTTCTTTTCCGGCGTGACCTGGGACGCCCAGCAAGTCATGCTCGAAGACATCGAGCGGATCGAAGTCATCAGCGGGCCCGGCGGCACGTTGTGGGGTGTCAATGCCGTCAACGGCGTCATCAACATCAGCACGCGCGCCGCCGGCGCCACCCGGAGCAGCCTGGTGGCGCTGCGCGCCGGCCAGCGCGGCAATCATGTGGCGGTGCGCCAGGGTGCGGGCGACTGGCGGGTGCAGGCCAGCTATCTCAACGAGCGCCATACCGCGCTGGCCAGCGGCGCGCCCGTCAACGATGCGCGCCACCAGTGGCAGGCCGGGATGCGGCGCGACTGGGGCGCCGGCGCCGACCTGTTCAGCGTGGTCGGCAACGCGTATCGCGGCGCACTGGACCAGCCGGAACCGGGCGCCATTACCACCGGTACCAAGCTCGACCTGGGCACGGTGCAGTCGTCCGGCGCCAGCCTGACGGCGCAATGGACCCATGCCCTGGCCGGCGGCGGCAGCCTGATGCTGCAAGGCTACATCGACCACAGCGAGCGCGACGTGCCGCCGACGTATGCCGAGCGCATCCAGGTGGCCGACCTGCAATTCCAGCACAGTTTACCCGCCGGCAGTGTGGGGCAACTGGTGTGGGGCGCCAATGTGCGCCACACCTGGGATGCGGTGACCAACAGCCCAACGGTCGCCTTCTTGCCGGCCAAGGTCGAGCAGGACTGGTACAGCCTGTTCGCGCAGGATGAGCTTGCCTTGCGCGAGAACCTGCGCCTGGTCCTCGGCGCGCGGGTCGAGCACAATGATTACACCGGCGTCGAGTTTTTGCCCAGCATGCGCCTGGCGTGGCAGGTGGCGCCGCAGCATGCGCTGTGGAGCGGCATCTCGCGCACGGTGCGCGCGCCATCGCGGCTCGACGCCGACACCTTTGTTCCCGGCAAGCCTCCGTATCTCCTGCGCGGCGGGCCGCAGGTGCGCTCCGAAGTGGCCAAGGTGTTCGAGCTCGGCTATCGCGGCCAGCCGCTGGCGCAGCTGTCGTACTCGGCCACCGTGTTTCACAACCGCTACGACTATTTGCGTACCCAGGAATACAACGTGGCCGGCGGTTTTTTGACCTTCGACAGCAAAATGGAAGGCAAGTCGAGCGGCATCGAGATGTGGGGCAGCTACCAGGCCACGCCCTGGTGGCGCTTGAATGCCGGCTGGATGGCGCTGCACCAGCGCTTTGCCCTCAAGGCGGGCAGCAACGACGCGCCCGCGCCGCGCACCAGCGGACGCGATCCGTCGCACACGGCGCAACTGCGATCGACCTTCACCTTACCGGGCGACAAGGAACTGGAAGTGGCGGTGCGCAAGGTGGCGCGGCTCGCCAGCGACAAGGTGCCCGGCTACCGCGCGCTCGACGCACGCTTGGCCTGGCGCATGCGGCGCGATATGGAGCTGTCGGTGTCGGGGAATAACCTGAACGGCGCGCATGCCGAATACGGGCCGCTGGCCACCCGCAGCGAAGTGCCGCGCGAAATCGCCGTCAAGCTGGTGTGGATGAATTGAAGAAGAAAAAAGTGGCGTTGCCGCCAGCGACCGCGCCGGCCGCTCCGCGCCAGTGGTCGGAAAAAAGCCAGGGATCGGTGGCGGCGTCGTTCCGCACGCACTATACCGATCGGGCTTACCGTTGCCATACCTGCCGCAAGGATGTCGTGTTCACGGCGGCCGAGCAGAAAATCGCGTACGAAGTCAAGAAGACCCACATCGCCGTGCGGCGCGTGCTGTGCGAAGCGTGCTGGAACGAGAGCCATGTGGTGGCGCAGAAAATTGCCGCATGCGAGGTGCGCTGGGCTGGGTCGAAGCAAGTGTTGGCGCGCGATACGGAATTTCTGTCGGCGTGGAGCGGGTTGCTGCTGGAACATCAGCACTACGGCGCCAGGGAGAACAGCGCGGCAAAAAATATGTTGCGCAAATTACTCGACCGGGCCGTCGGCTAGGTCGCGCAGAATGAATAACGCGCCCCCGGTGTCAGGTCTGACATTCAGACACGAGCTAAGCTGTAAGTGCCGTTTTTACAGCCGAGGTCGTGTCCGAATGTCAGACCTGACACCGGCTTCGACACCGGCTTCTGCTGACACCGGTTGGAGATGCTTGAGGCGCCGCCGGATTACTTGTTGCGGTTGGCGATTTCGTTGCCCAGGAAGCCGCCACCGATCACACCGGCCACCGTGGCAATTTTCTTGCCTTTGCCGCCGCCAATCTGGTTACCGATCAGGCCGCCGATGACCGCGCCGGTGCCGATGCCCACGTAGTTAGGGCCGCTGGCTTGCTGGACCGGTTCGCGATAGGCCGGCTGGGCGCGGTAGGTCGGCTCCTGGCGCTGGGCGACGCGGGTGTGCTGCGGCGCGCGGTGCACCACTTTCTTCACGGCCGGTTTCTGGTACACCCGCTCCGGTTCAGGCTGCGCCTGTGCGACCGGCGGCGAGTATTTCGCTACTAGCATTTGCGCATCGGCCAGTTGCTGCGCGGTCGGCGCCGGCTGGGCCACCAGCACCGCTGGTGCGACCGGCGCCGCCAGCGCTTGCGGAGCGACCAGTGCTTGCGGCGCCGTCGCCACGCTGCTGTCGGCCTTGGAACTTGGAAGCAGGCCGGTGATTGCCGCCGTGCCCGCCACGCTGACCGCGATGACCGACAGCGCCGCTGCCGCCATTAATGGATGAATACGCGAGAGAGTGTTGACCTGTTCCATGATAGTGCTCCTGTTCGTTTGATCTTGAGTAAAAGATTAACGCAGGGAAGCTCCGCCAGATAGACGGAAACCCGTATCAATCGTAAGTGAATGTAAAACGGGCCCGCAGGCCCGTTTTGCAACTTAGCGTGAAACGCGGCGCTTAAATGGCCTTGGCCAGCTTGGCGGCAATGCCCACGTAGTTCGATGGCGTCATCGCCAGCAGCAAGTCTTTGGCGTCTTGCGGAATCGCCAGGGTCAGCACGAATTCACGCAGCGCCATTTTCGAAATGCCCTTGCCGCGCGTCAGTTCCTTGAGCTGCTCGTACGGGTTTTCGATGCCATAGCGACGCATCACGGTCTGCACCGGCTCGGCCAGCACTTCCCAGTTCGCGTCCAGATCCTGCTCCAGGCGCGCCGCGTTTACTTCCAGCTTGTTCAGGCCGCGCAGGCAGCTGTCGTAGGCCAGCAGGGCGTAACCGAAACCGACGCCGATATTGCGCAGCACGGTCGAGTCGGTCAGGTCGCGCTGCATGCGCGAGACCGGCAGCTTTTCCGCCATGTGCTTGAGCACGGCATTGGCCAGGCCCAGGTTGCCTTCGGAGTTTTCGAAGTCGATCGGGTTGACCTTGTGCGGCATGGTCGACGAACCGATCTCGCCAGCCTTGGTGGTTTGCTTGAAGTAACCGAGCGAAATGTAGGCCCAGATATCGCGGTTCAGGTCCAGCAAAATGGTGTTGGTGCGCGCGATTGCATCGAACAGCTCGGCCATGTAGTCGTGCGGCTCGATCTGGATGGTGTACGGGTTGAAGGTCAAGCCGAGGCGCTGCTCGATCACGTTCTTCGAGAAAGTTTCCCAGTCAAAATCAGGATAGGCCGCCAGGTGGGCGTTGTAATTGCCGACGGCGCCGTTCATCTTGCCCAGGATTTCCACGTCGGCGATGCGCTGCACTGCGCGTTTCAGGCGTGCGACGACGTTCGCCATTTCCTTGCCCAGGGTGGTCGGGCTGGCCGTCTGGCCGTGCGTGCGCGAGAGCATCGGCAGCTCGGCGTTGGCATGCGCGATCTGGGTCAGCCTGCCGATCAGGCCCTGCAGCGCCGGCAGCATCACGCCGTCGCGCGCGGCCTTGAGCATCATCCCGTGCGAGGTGTTGTTGATATCTTCCGAGGTGCACGCAAAGTGGATGAACTCGGTCGCCGCGACCAGTTCCGGCACGTCCTTGACCTGGGCCTTGAGCCAGTACTCGACCGCCTTGACGTCATGGTTGGTGACCGCTTCCTCTTTCTTGATGGCGGCCGCGTCGGCTTCGCTGAAATCGCTGGCCAGCTTGTCGAGCAAGGCCGTCGCCTCAAGCGAGAACGGCTTGAGTTCGGCGAAGCCCGCTTGCGACAGTGCTTGCAACCAGGAAATTTCAACCTTGACCCGGTGGTGCATGAAGCCGGCTTCGGACAGGATCGGGCGCAGTTTGTCGGTCTTGGCGGCGTAGCGGCCGTCCAGCGGGGACAGGGCCGACAGCGTGGAGTAAGGAGCGGTAGAGGTCATGGGAGAGGGCGCTTATGGCGGAGTAGAGGAGTGGTGTGCATTGCAGCAAAGACCGTCATTTTACCACTGGCGGCCTTGTCAAGCCGGTGTTGCTGGCATGTTGCCGGGCCGGTTTGGAGGCCATCGCAGGGCGGGCGCGATGCTATACTGTCAGCCAATCGTTCACTCTAAGCATCTATGAAACTCATCGGTTCCACCGCCAGTCCGTTTGTCCGCAAGGTTCGTGTCGTCATGGCCGAGAAAAAGCTCGACTATGATTTCGAGCTCGAAAACGTCTGGACGGCCGAAACCCGGATTCATCTGTCCAATCCGCTGGGCAAGGTGCCGTGCCTGATCATGGAAGACGGCAGCTCGATGTACGATTCGCGCGTCATTGTCGAGTACATCGACACCCTCACGCCGGTCTGCAAGCTGCTCCCGCCGAACGGGCGCGACCGCTCCGACATCAAGGTCTGGGAAGCGCTGGCCGACGGCGTGCTCGATGCGGCCGTGCTGGTGCGCCTGGAAAAAACCCTGCGCCCGGAAGCGCAGCAGAGCGCGGCCTGGATCGAACGCCAGATGGGCAAGGTGCATGCCGGCCTGGCGATGCTCTCGACCAACCTGGGCGAGTCGCCTTTCTGCAAGGGCAACCATTACACCCTGGCCGACGTCGCCGTTGGCTGCGCGCTCGGCTGGATCGCCTTCCGCTTCCCCGAGATCGACTGGCGCACCGACTACCCGAACCTGGCCAAGCTGTTCGACAAGCTCTCCGAGCGCCAGTCGTTCAAAGACACGGTGCCGTTCTAAACGCGCACTGCGGGGCAATGGGTACTTCTCCACCGGACCACGCTGCAGGCAGCGCGGCACAAAAGCGTTTGCAGATGGCCGACATCGCGCGCCTTGCCGGCGTGTCGAAAGCGACCGTGTCGCGCGCGTTGAACCGCAGCCCGCTGGTCAACGAGGAAACCCGCACCCGCATCCTGGAGCTGGCCAGTTCCCTCAAGTACACCATCAATATCGGCGCGCAGAACCTGCGGCTCAAGCAGAACCGCACGATCGGCGTGGTGGTTCCCTACGATTCGGCGACGCGCCAGCATTTGTCCGATCCGTTTTTCCTGAGCATGCTCGGCAGCCTGGCCGATGCACTGACCGAGCGCGGTTTCGACATGCTGCTCTCGCGCGTGGACGCCGAGCAGCTCGACGCGGCCGCCATGCCTTTCGATACCGGGCGCGTGATCGGCCTGATCCTGATCGGCCAGTGGCGCCATCACGACCAGCTCAACGGGCTGGCGGCGCGTCACGTGCCGATCGTCGTGTGGGGCGCGCAGCTGCCGCAGCAGCTCTACACCACCGTCGGCGGCGACAACCTCAGCGGCGGCATGCTGGCCACCGAACACTTGATCGCGGCGGGGCGCAGGCGCATCGCGTTTTTTGGCGATATCAAGCTGCCTGAAGTCGCGCAGCGCTACAGCGGCTATTGCAACGCGCTGGCCAGGCATGGCTTGCCGCTTGACCCGCAACTGCGGGTGTCGGTGTCGTTCCTGCCCGAGGGCGGCGACCAGGCGGTGCGCGAGATCGAGCGCCGCGCCGTGCCGTACGATGCAGCGTTCGCCTGCAGCGACTTGCTGGCGATGACCGCGATTAACACCCTGCGCGCGCTCGGCAAGCAGGTGCCCGATGATGTCGCCGTGGTCGGTTATGACGACATCGAACTGTCCACTTACTTCCATCCACCGCTGACTACGATCCGCCAGCCGATCCGCGCCGCCGGACAGGCCTTGGTGGGGGCGCTGCTGGCGATCATCGACAGCAAGCCGGCCGGCTCCTTGCAATTGCCGACCGAGCTGATCGTCCGCGCGACATCCGCCTGATCTTCCATTCGCATCTTCCCTGCAGCGCCTGTCCGAGGAAGATGTAATCGGTTGCATTAATCCGCAATATTGTGGAAAAAATGCCTCATTTCTTTGCATTGAACAGAAATGCAATCGATTGCATTAAAAAATTGCATGAGTCATAATCTGCTCGCACACACCAATAAGCGCCGGTCTACGGCGCATCCCCTACCGGAGGAGACTATGAAATTCCAGACCACCCGCATGGCCGCGGCCGTGTCCATCGCGGTGCTTCATATCGGCGCCGCCGCCCAGCAAACCCCGTCCACCGAGGCGCTCGCCACCGATGGCCTGAACATGGAGCGCGTCGTCGTCACCGGCACCAGCGGCGGCGCGTCGAAAATGAAGTCGAGCGTTTCGGTCAGCACCATGGAGCTCGACGCCGTCCTCAAGACCGCGCCCACCAGCGCGGCTGACGTGCTGCGCTCGATCCCTGGCGTGCGCTCGGAGTCATCCGGGGGCGAAGGCAATGCCAACATCTCGGTGCGCGGCGTGCCGGTGTCGGCCGGCGGCGCGCGCTACGTGCAGATCCAGGAAGACGGCCTGCCGGTGCTGCAATCGGGCGACTTCAACTTCATCACGCCCGACAGCTACGTCAAGATCGACGGCGGCCTCGATCACCTGGAAGTGGTGCGCGGCGGTTCCGCATCGACCCTGGCCAGCAACGCGCCGGGCGGCATCATCAACTTCATCAGCAAGACCGGGGTGGAGAAGGGCGGCAGCGTCGCCCTGACCAAGGGCCTCGATTACGACACCACCCGGGTCGACTTCGACTACGGCGCGCCCTTGTCGGACAAGACGCGCTTCTTCGTGGGCGGCTTTTACCGGTACGGCGAAGGCATCCGCAAGACCGGCATGCACACCGAGCAGGGTGGCCAGATCCGCGCCAATGTCACCCATGAACTCGAGCATGGCTTCATCCGCTTGTCGTTCAAGCACGTCAACGACAAGACGCCGGCCGGCATGCCTGTGCCGGTCCAGGTGAGCAACAAGGTCATCTCCGAGATCCCCGGCATCGATCCGCGCGAGGTGAGCTTCTATTCGCCGCACTGGGTGCGCGACGTCACGCTTGCCAAGGATAACGGCAAGGTAGCTAGCGATGTGAACGATGGCCTGGCGGTCAAGAGCACCGCCATCGGCCTGGAAGCGCGCTTCACCCTGGGCGACGCCTGGAGCCTGAGCGAAAACCTGCGCTGGTCGGATAACACGGGCCGCTTTATCGGCGTCTTCGCAGGCAACAACGGCAGCATTGGCGACTACACTTTCGCCACCGGGCCGAACGCCGGCAAGGCCTACAGCGGCCGGGCCTTTTCCGCGGTGGTATTGAATACCTCGATCGACGACGCCGGCGCCGTGTTCAACGACACCCGGCTGTCGAAGACCTTTACCCTGGACCAGGGCACCAGGCTGACCGCCACGGGCGGCCTTTACTTATCCGTGCAAAACCTCGGGCTGACCTGGAACTTCAACGAGTACCTGATGCAGGCCAGCGGCGACCAGCCGGCGCTGCTGGGCACCGCCAGCGCCACCCCGGGCCTGGTCGGACCGGCGTTCGGCGCCTGTTGTTCGCGCGCGGTCGACATGCAATACAAGCTGACCTCTCCCTACGTGAACCTGGGCCTCGAGCGCGGCGCATTGAATGTCGACGCCAGCCTGCGGCGCGACATGCAAAGCGCCAGCGGCAGCGCCAACATCGCCACCGGCGCCGCGCGCTACGACCCGGCGACGGCGCAGCGGGTCGACTATGACGTTGCGCGCACCTCGTATTCGGTGGGCGGCAACTACAAGCTGGGCACCGGCCTGGCGGTGTTCGCGCGCGCCAGCGACGGCGTCGCCTTCAATGCCGACCGCATCCTGTTCGGCTCTCCGCTGGACGGCAGCGCGCCGGTCAGCATCAACACGGTCAAGCAGCTCGAAGGCGGCGTCAAATGGCGCAAGGGCGGCATCAGTACCTTCGCCACGGTGTTCCAGGCAAAGACGCGCGAATCGAATTACGAGGCGACGACGCAGCGCAGCACCGCCAACAGCTACGACGCCAAGGGCGTCGAGCTGGAAGCGGCTTACAACGGCGGCGCGCTGCGCGTGGCCGGCGGCCTGACCTACACCCATGCCAGGATCACCGCCACCGCGCCCGGCGCCGAGGCCATTATCGGCAATACCCCGCGGCGCCAGGCCAAGGTGGTGTACCAGCTCACGCCGAGCTACGCCATGGGGGACGCCAGCTTCGGCGTGAGCGCGATCGGCACCGGAAAATCGTGGGCCGACGACGCGCACACCATCATCATGCCAGCCTATGCGGTCGTGCATGGCTTTTTCAATTACCAGTTGGGCGAGCGTACCCAGCTCGCGCTGAGCGCGAACAACCTGTTCAACAAGATCGGCTACACCGAAGTCGAAGGCGACGGCCATGCCGCCCGTTCGATCAGCGGCCGTGCGATCAAGGCCAGCATCAGGTACGCATTCTAAGCCCCGCCGCGGCCGGCGCGTCCACCCTGCGCCGGCCGCGGCCTTTTTTTTGGCCACCATGACCACTTTCTCACCGCAGCAGCGCATGCTCGACGCGCTGCCTCTTCACCTGCGCGAGCAGGCGGCGCAGCGCTACGCCCGGCACGAACCGGTACTGCTGGACCGCCTGCAGCGGCTGTACGGCCATCGCGCCGATTTTCACGCGTGGTACGCGGACCTGATGGGCGCCGTCGGCGCGCTGCACGGCGCGCGTTCGCCGGAACTGCTGGCGCAAGATGCCCGGCGCGCCGCCGATCCCGCCTGGTTCACCAGCGAGCACATGCTCGGCTACAGCGCCTACGTGCGGCAGTTCGGCGGCAGCCTGCGCGGCGTGATCGGGCGCATCGCCCACCTGCGCGAGATGGGTGTGACTTACCTGCACCTGCTGCCGTTCCTGCGCCCGCGCGCCGGCGACAGCGACGGCGGCTTTGCCGTGGCCAGCTTCGACGAGGTCGATCCGGCCCTCGGCAGCGCGGCCGACCTGCTGGACCTGACGGCGGCGCTGCGCGGCGCCGGCATCAGCCTGTGCTGCGACCTGGTGCTCAATCACGTGGCCGACGATCACGCCTGGGCGCTTGGCGCCAAGGATGGCGACGCGGCGTTGCGCGACTACTTCCATGTTTTCCCCGGGCGCGAACAGCCGGACCGCTACGAACAGACGGTAGGCCAGATTTTCCCGGAGACGGCGCCCGGCAACTTCACCTGGGTCGATCCGATGCAGGCTTGGGTCTGGACCACCTTCTATCCCTTCCAGTGGGACCTGAACTATGCCAATCCGCACGTGCTGGCGGCGATGGTCCGCAGCCTGCTGGGCCTTGCCAACCGTGGCGTGGAAGTGTTCCGGCTCGATTCGACCGCCTTCCTGTGGAAGCGCGAGGGCAGCGACTGCATGAACCAGCCGGAGGCGCACGAACTGCTGCAGGTGCTGCGCGCGATCGTGGAGATCGCGGCGCCCGGGGTGCTGCTCAAGGCCGAAGCCATCGTACCCACGCGCGACCTGCCCGCCTACTTCGGCGACGCCGGCGGCGCGGCGCGCGAATGCCACCTGGCCTACCACAGCACCTTGATGGCGGCCGGCTGGGCCGCGCTGGCCGAGCAGGACGCCGGCCTGCTGCGCGCCGTCGCCGCCGCCACGCCGGCACTGCCGCCGGCCGCCAGCTGGCTGACCTATGTGCGCTGCCACGACGACATCGGCTGGAACGTGCTGCGCGCGGAGGCCCAGTCGCCGCGGCGGCTGGCCGCGATCGCCCATTTTTACGGGGGCGGCGACAGTGCCAGCTTCGCCGCCGGCGTGGCGTTCCAGACCAGCGCCGGGCGCGCCGTGCATGGCACCAATGGCAGCGCCGCCGCGCTGGCGGGCCTGGAGACGGCCCGCAGCCCGCAGCAGGAGGCATGCGCGCTGCGCCGCCTGATGCTGCTGCATGGCCTGGCGCTGGTCTTCGGCGGCATGCCGATGCTGTACATGGGCGATGAACTGGGCATGGAAAACGATTACGCGTATCTCGACGATACCGAGCGCGCGCGCGACACGCGCTGGGTGCAGCGCGCACCGTTCGACCAGCTGCGTTACGCGCAGCGCCACGATCCATCGACACCAGCCGGGCGTGTGTTTGGCGCCTTGCGCGCGCTGCTTGAACGGCGGCGCAGCTTGCCGGTGCTGGCCGCCGATGCGCCGCGCGCGCTGCTCGACACACAATACCCCGCCTTGCTGGCGCTGGCGCGCGGTGAGCGTTTTTTGAGCCTGTCGAATTTTTCGGCGCAGCCGCTTTCGCTGCGCCTGTCCGATATCGGCGCGGGGCAGTGGCCGGGCGCGGGCGACGTCATCGCGCTGGCGCCCTGGGACATGCTGTGGCTGGAGCGCTGAGCGTAGTATGATTTTTAACGATGGATCAAGTTCAATGAGGGCGGCGGACATGGAGCTGGCGACAGGATCGACCGTGCTGTTCGGGGAGGCGCTGGTGGACGACTTCGTTACCGGGCAAGTGGTGGGCGGCGCGCCCTTCAACGTGGCGCGCCACCTGGCGGCGTTCGGCAGCGCGCCCTTGATGATCACGCGGATCGGCGACGACCAGGCTGGCGCGCTGCTGCGCGCGCAATTCGAACGTTTCGGCCTGGCGCAGCAGGGTTTGCAGCGCGACCCCACCGAGCCGACCGGACGCGTGCTGGTCGAACGCGGCGACAACGGTCATCGCTTCACCATCCTGCCCGAGCAGGCCTATGACCGCATCGACAGCGCCGCCGCGCTGGCCGCGGTAGGAGGATGCACCCCATCGACCGTGTATTTCGGCACGCTGGCGCAGCGCCGCCCGACCTCGCGCGCGGCGCTGCGCGCGCTGTTGCACTCCTGCGACGCAGTGCGCTACCTGGACCTGAATGTGCGCGAAGGCCAGGTCAGCGAGCGCTGCGTGTTCGAGTCGCTGCACGAGGCCGACATCGTCAAGGTCAATGAAGAGGAACTGCGCGACCTGTTCGGCTGGTATACCCACACGCGCCAGGACACCGGCGACATGGGCGGCAGCGGCGTGCGCGGCGCCTGCGCGGCCCTGATCCGCATCTTCGCGCTCGAAGCCCTGATCGTCACGCTCGGGCCGCGCGGCTCGGTGTACTTCGGCGCCGACGGCGCCATCGTGGTCCATGCCGATACCGTCAAGCCGGCGCGCATGGTCGACACGGTCGGCGCCGGCGACGCCTTTTCCGCGCTCTTCTTGCTGGGGCGCGAGCGCGGCTGGCCGCTCGAGCTCACCCTGGCGCGCGCCAACGAGTTTGCCGGCGCCGTCTGCGCCATTGCCGGCGCGGTGCCGGCCGAACGCGCCTTTTACGCGCCCTACGTCGCGCGCTGGCGCGCCGACTGACCCCACGAAAGAGCACCATGTCGACCACCAAACCCACCTTGTCGTTCTGGCAGATCGTGAACATGAATGTCGGATTCTTCGGCATCCAGTTCAGCTTCGGCCTGCAGCAAAGCAGCATGAGCCCGATCTACAACTACCTCGGCGCCGACGAGGCCAGCCTGCCCTATCTGTGGCTGGCCGGCCCGGTGACGGGGCTGATCGTCCAACCCATCGTGGGCGCCATGAGCGACCGCACCGTCACGCGCTGGGGGCGGCGCACGCCGTACTTCCTGCTCGGCGCGATCCTGTGCAGTATCGGCCTGCTGTGCATGCCGTTCAGTCCCACCCTGTGGATGGCCGCCAGCCTGCTGTGGATTCTCGACGCGGCCAACAATGTGACGATGGAACCGTACCGCGCTTTTGTGAGCGACAAGCTCGATCCCGCCCAGCATTCGCTGGGCTTCATGACCCAGAGCGCGTTCACGGGACTGGGGCAGACCCTGGCCTACCTCACGCCGTCGCTGCTGGTGCTGGCGGGGATGAACAAGGATGCCGTCAACGCCAGCCAGATCCCGCACATCGTCATCGCCGCGTTCTTGATCGGCGCGGTGTTTTCGATCGCGTCGGTGCTGTGGACGGTCAAGACCACCGGGGAGCATCCCTTGAGCGCGCGCGAGGTGATGGCGCTGCGCGACCGGCCGCGTGGCTTCATGCATACCCTGCGCGAGATCGGCAGCGCAATGCGCGAGATGCCGCCGACGATGAAGCAGCTGGCGCTGGTCAAGCTGTTCCAGTGGTACGCCATGTTTTGCTACTGGCAATACATCACGCTGTCGCTGGCCACCACCCTCTACGGCACCACCGACCCGGCCTCGCAGGGCTTTCGCGACGCCGGGCTACTCAATGGCAAGGTCGGCGCGTTCTATAACTTCGTTGCCTTTATCGGCGCCTTCGCACTGGTGCCGTACACGCGCCGCTACGGACCGAAGGCTACGCATTGCGTGTGCCTGGCGCTGGCCGGGATCGGCATGCTGGCGATTCCCCAGATTCAGTCGCCGGCGCTGCTGTTGATACCGATGGTGGGCATTGGCCTGGCCTGGGCCAGTATCATGGGCAACCCGTACATCATGCTGGCCGGGAGCATTCCGCCCGAGCGCACCGGCGTCTACATGGGCATCTTTAACATGTTCATCGTGATCCCGATGATCATCCAGATTGTCACGCTGCCGCTGTACTACCGCAGTTGGCTTGGCGGCAATCCCGAGAACGTTATAATGCTGGCCGGCGCCCTCATGCTGTGCGCGGCGGCGGCTGTGCTGCGCGTGAAGGTCGATCGAGCGGGGCGCGCCGGTGTGCCGCCCGCGCCATCCGCGCTCGCCGGCGCCAAGCCATAGGCGTTGCCGGCGCCGCAACGCGCAAGGAACGAAGAAGATGACAACCGTAGTGTATGGCGAGGCGCTGGTCGACGACTTCCTCAGCGAGCAGGCGGTAGGTGGCGCGCCGTTCAACGTGGCGCGCCACCTGGCGGCCTTCATGTCGCCGCAACTGGCGATCACCCGCATCGGCGACGACAGGAACGGCGCCATCGTGCGCGCAGAATTCGAGCGCTTCGCCATGTCCGACGCCGGTTTGCAGTTCGATCCGATCGAAGAAACCGGGCGCGTGGTGGCCGAGCGCAACGTGCGCGGCCACCGTTTCGTGATCCTGCCGGGCCAGGCGTACGACTACATCAATCCCGAGCAAGCCTTGGGCGCGCTGGAATCGGTGGAGGCGTCGGCGATCTATTTCGGCACCCTGGCGCAGCGCTGCCCGCGTTCGCGCGACACCCTGTATGCGCTGCTCGACGCCAGCAACGCCACGCGCTACCTCGACTTGAACCTGCGCGAAGGCCAGTTCGACGAGCGCTGCGTGTTCCACTCCCTGCACGCGGCCGATATCGTCAAGGTCAACGAGGAAGAATTGCAGTCGCTGTTCGCGTGGTATGTGGATATCCATCCGACCGCGCCGCCGCTTGATGGCGACGAGGTGCGCGCGGCGTGCGCGGTGCTGGTGCAGATGTTTGGCCTGGAAGCGCTGATCGTGACCCTGGGTCATCGCGGTTCGGTGTACTTCGGCGCCGATGGCGCGGTGATCGTCCATCGCGACAATCCGCTGCCGCCGTTCGTGATCGATTCGGTGGGGGCGGGGGACGCGTTTTCGGCGCTGTTCCTGCTCGGCCGCGTGCGCGGCTGGGCGCTGGAAACGACCCTGGCGCGCGCCAATGAATTCGCCGGCGCGCTGTGCGCGATTCCGGGGGCGATACCGAGGAGCCTCGGCTTTTACGACAAATGGGTGGCGCGCTGGCGCAGTGGGTAACGCTCCGCCCTGTTCGTCTACTTGGGCTCCGTCATTCACGCGCCGAGAGCCGCCTTGGCGCGGGAATGACGGAGCTTAAGCGAAAGCCTTAGTACTTGATCAAGCGTGCTCGCCCATCTGGCTCTGCAGGTAGTTCTGAATCCCGACCTTGACGATCAGGTCCAGCTGCGTTTCCAGCCAGTCGATGTGTTCCTCGGTGTCTTCCAGGATCATCAAAAACAAATCGCGGGTGACGTAATCGGCTGCCAGTTCGGCTGCGGCGATGCCTTCCTTGACCGTCACGTGCGCGGCTTGCTCAAGTTTCAGGTCGCATTCGATCATTTCCTGGGTCGATTCGCCGATCAGCAGCTTGTGCAGCGCTTGCAGGTTCGGCAAGCCGTCGAGCATCAGGATGCGGTCGATCAGCTTGTCGGCGTGCTTCATTTCGCCGATCGATTCTTCGTATTCTTTCTTGGCCAGCTTCTCCAGGCCCCAGTGGCGGTACATGCGCGCATGCAGGAAATACTGGTTGATCGCGGACAGCTCATTGGTCAGCTGCGCATTGAGCAGCCGGATGACATTCTTGTCGCCCTTCATGGGAGGCTTTCTTTAGTGATGGAGAGTTTCTCCATGATAGCAAAAATCGCGCTACAACGACGAAAAGGGCCGCGTGGCCCTTGCTTTTGTTGCGCGCAAACCGATCAGCTGGCGAGCTGGAAGGTCAGCGGAACGATCACATACACCGACACCGGGTGGCCATCTTCCACGTGCGGCTTGAATACCGCGCGCAGGGCCGCCTGGCGGCCGGCTTCGTCAAGCCGCGACGAACCGGACGAGGATTGCACCTTGACCTGGTCGGGCATGCCTTTTTCATTGACCAAAATCAGCAGTACGACCTTGCCCTGTTCGCCCATGCGCTTGGACATGGTCGGGTACACCGGCTGCGGCGCCTGGATGTATTCCACGCCCGAGCTGATGGTCTTGGGACCGGTCGCCGGCGGCGCCGGCGGCGCGGCCACGACCACCGGGGCGGCCGGCGCTTCGCTCACCACCGGCGCCGACGGGGGCGAGGCGGTAATGGTGTTCTGGACTGGCACCTGCACGATCGGCGTGGGCGGCACCACCACCCGCGGGGGCGGGCGCAACGTGGCCACGGAAACGATTTTCGGCGCGCTCGGGGCGGCCGGCTTGGGCGGCGGCGGCGGGGCCACGAAGGTGACCATGATCGCCTGCGGCAGCGCCACTTCGGCCATGCGGTGCAGCAGGCCGCTCGAAATCAGGTAGAACAGTGCGGCGTGAATGGCGATGACGACCGCGAAGGGGCCGAACTTGGCGCGCAGCTTCGCCACCACGGCAGTGGGATCGCCCATGCCGGGGTCGGTGGAAAAGGTCATTGCGCTCATAGTGGACTCAGGCTGTTTGCGCCGAGCGGAACGACAACTCGGTGGCGTGGATGGTTTTGCTCTCAAGGTGCTGGTTCAGGACTTGCTTGGCGCAACTGGCGCATTTGCCGCAGCAGGTGGCCACGCCCAGGTCGCGGCGCAGCTCGGCCATCGACGACAAGCCGAGATCGACCGCCTGACGAATTTCGCGGTCGGAAATGTTATTGCAAACACAGACGATCATCGAAGCACCTTCCTTTAATCAGGGTCGGCGGACAAAATTGCCGCTTTCACCATAATGAGAATCATTATCATTAAGATTTGTATTCTGTCGGAACTCCAGATCGATTGCAAGTGGTTTACGCAAAAAAGGCCCAACTCCAAATGGAAATAGTTCGCATTTACGTTTATGATGCTAGTATCCAACACGATGTAGCGCGAATTCCACTTATCTTAGTGAACTGACAATATGACTCTTGCCCCCACCTTGATCACGCTCGATGCCCTCGTCCCCGGCCAGAGCGGCACTGTGATCCATATCGCGCCCTGCGCGGCGGACGCGGGTGCCGGCGTGGATGTCACGCGCCGCCTGATGGAGCTCGGCTTCGTGCCGGGCGAATCGATCCGCATGCTCAAGCGCTTGCCGGGCGGCGATCCGGTCGCGGTCAAGGTGGGCGACTCCACCTTCGCGCTGCGCCGCTTCGAGGCGTCGCTGGTGTCGGTCAAACCGGATTAAACGACAACACGACGACAACACGACGACAACACGACGACAACACGACGGAAACAACGGAAGCGGAAAATGGGTGCTGTAGAACCACAAGTCCAGGCAGTGACGCGCACGCCGCTCATTGCGCTGTTGGGCAATCCGAACTGCGGCAAGACTGCCCTGTTCAACCGTCTCACCGGCGCGC
Source organism: Massilia sp. CCM 8734 (assembly GCF_011682155.1). NCBI lineage: Bacteria > Pseudomonadati > Pseudomonadota > Betaproteobacteria > Burkholderiales > Oxalobacteraceae > Massilia > Massilia sp. CCM 8734. The sequence goes on along the minus strand of NZ_WHJI01000023.1, from coordinate 77,326 downwards.
GCCAGAAGGTCGCCAACTACGCCGGCGTGACCATCGAGCGCAAGGAAGGCAGCTTCACTTCTCCCCTCGGGCGCGTCTTTAAAGTACTCGACCTGCCGGGCGCCTACAGCCTGTCGGCCACCACGCCCGACGAAGCGATCACGCGCGACGTCGTTGGCGGCCTGCGCGCCGGCGAACAGGCGCCCGACGCCATCGTCTGCGTGGTCAACGCCACCAACCTGCGCCTGAACCTGCGCCTGGTCCTCGAAATCCGCCGCCTCGGCCTGCCGATGGTGCTGGCGCTGAACATGGTCGACGTGGCCAACAAGCGCGGCATCAAGATCGACAGCGCCAGGCTGGCGCGCGAACTGGGCATGCCCGTGGTCGACACCGTGGCCGTGCAGAGCGGCGGCGAAATCGCCCTGCTCAAGGCGCTCGACCTGATGCCCGAATGTGGTACCGACGGCGCCCCGGTCAAGGCCGCGCCGCTGTCGGCCATCGACGCCGTGCCGGTCGAAGAAACCCAGCGCGAAGTGCGCCGCATCCTGGACGCCTGCGTGAGCTTCGCCAACGATACCGGCAACCTGTCCGAAAAAATCGACGACGTGGTGCTGCACCCGATCGCCGGCCCGCTCATCCTGGCGGCCTTGATGTTCCTGGTGTTCCAGGCCGTGTTCAGCTGGGCCGCGCTGCCGATGGAAATGATCAGCGGCGGCGTCGAGGCGCTCGGCGCCTGGCTTGGCGGAATGATGCACGAGGGCGTGCTGCGCAGCCTGCTGGTCGAGGGCATCCTCGGCGGCGTCGGCAGCGTGCTGGTGTTCCTGCCGCAGATCTTGATTCTGTTCTTCTTCATTTTGGTGCTGGAAGACTGCGGCTACCTGCCGCGCGCCGCCTTCTTATTGGATCGCATCATGGGCGGGGTCGGGCTGTCGGGGCGCGCCTTCATTCCACTGCTGTCGAGCTTTGCCTGCGCGATTCCGGGCGTGATGGCCGCGCGCACCATTCAAAATCCGCGCGACCGCCTGGTGACGATCATGATCGCGCCGCTGATGACCTGCTCGGCGCGCCTGCCGGTGTACGCGCTGATCATCGCCGCCTTCATTCCCAACCGCGATGTCGGCGCTGGATTCATCAACCTGCAGGGCCTGGTGCTGTTCATCCTCTATTTCGCCGGCATTTTCAGCGCCATGGCGGTGGCCTGGGTGATCAAGCGCTTCATGGGCGCCAACACGCACCAGCCGCTGATGCTGGAACTGCCAAGCTACCACTGGCCGCACCTGCGCAACCTGGCCATGGGCCTGTGGGAGCGCGCCAAGATCTTCCTGGTGCGGGTCGGTACCGTGATCCTGGCGCTGATGGTGCTGCTGTGGTTACTGTCGAGTTTTCCCGGCGCCCCGGAAGGCGCCACCCACCCGCCGATCTATTACAGTATCGCGGGCATGCTGGGCCGCGCGCTGGCCGTGGTGTTCGAACCGATCGGCTTCGGCTGGCAGATCTGCATCGCGCTGGTGCCGGGCATGGCCGCGCGCGAAGTGGCCGTCGGCGCCCTGGGCACCGTGTATGCGCTCTCGCAGACCGGCGACGAACTGGCCACCACGCTCGCTCCCCTCATTTCGCAGTCGTGGTCGATGCCGACCGCGCTGTCCTTGCTGGCCTGGTATGTGTTCGCGCCGCAGTGCATCGCCACCCTGTCGGTGGTGCGCAGGGAGACCGGCAGCGCGCGTTACGCCTTCATCATGGCCGGCTACATGTTCGCGCTGGCTTACGCCGCCTCGTTCATCACTTACCGCGTCGCCATTGCGATGGGAGCCTGAGATGCTTGACTATCTGATTGTGGGACTGATCGTCGCCGTGGCCGCGTGGTATGCGGCATCGAAGTATCTGCCGACAAGCTTGCGCAACAAGCTGTTCGGCAAGAAGAAGGCATCCGGCGGCTGCGGCAGCGGATGCAGCAGCTGCGGCACCTGTGAGGATGCGCCGGCGGCCCCTCGAACCGGTGCCGATACGCCACCGTCGCAGCGGGTGATCCAGCTTCACCTGAAGTAAGTTGCCGCCACTGGCGCGCGCTTGGCGTGCCGGCGCGCGGTCTATTCCGGCGCGCCCAGGTCGATCGCGGTCAGGTAACCGGTTTGTCCGGGCACCACGTGGTAGGTACGCCGGTACGGCGCATGACCGGCCACCTTGATGGTCAGGTCATACGCGCCTTCCTTCAGGCCGACGAAGGAAAAAAACGTCTTGAATACATGGTCCTGGCCGGCCTGGTAGGCGTCCAGGGTGCGGTCGCTGGTGTCGCCATTGGGCCGGATCTCGCGCCGCTCGCTGGCGCTGGCCAGCACGATGGAGTCGATGACGATGTCGTGCCGGTCGGCGCGCAGGCTGCCGGCCGGGTTGTCGGTGGAGCTGACATCGGCCCCGATGTAGCCCGACAAGGTGCCTTGCGGCGCGAGCGCGAAGGCCAGCTCGGGGACAAGGCCGGGGCCGATGTTGGCCTGCACGGCGGCCGGCGTGGTCTTGAATCCGCGCGCCAACAGGCTCACATGGTAGGCGCCAGGCGGAAAGGGACCGAGTTCGCGCCCGCTGTCGCGCGCGCCGACCGGCACCACGATGCGCTCGCGCGTGGTGTCGACCGGTTGCAGCACCAGCACCGGCGCCGACGCCGGCGTGGCGTCGCTCTGCGCGGAGAACGTCACGCGCAGCTTGCCCTTGCCCGCCGCCGGGGCGTCGCTGTCGCGCTGGTCGGCCGCCTTGAGCAGCGCCGCGTACTGCGCGAACACCTCGGGCGAGGACAGGATGCCGACGTGGCCCGCGTCGTAGCCGAACACGCGCCTGGCCTCGGACTGGGCGTCGGCGCGCAACTGGCTGGCCAGGGTGATGACGCCGTCGTTGCTGGCGGGGCGCAGCAGGCTGTAACGGCCGCCATGGCCGAACATCAGGTAGTAGTCGATCTCGCGCGGCAGCGGCTTGCGGAACAGCGTTTGCACGAAGCGCCCGCCGGCCCGCACATCGCGCCATGACGGGACCACCGCCGGCGAATAGGCGATGCCCTGGTCGGCCAGCGCATCGCCGCCCCACGGCGTGGACAGGCTGACGAACAGGGTCGCGGCCGGGAACTGGTCGCCGTAGTCGGCCAGGAACGAGCGCACCACCAGCCCGCCCATGCTGTGCGCGGTCAGGTACAGCTTGTCGTAGTGGTAGCGCCGCTGCAGATTGCTCAGCTTCCAGTACAGCAGGTAAGACATCGAATCGAGCGAAGACCCGGACGGGTAGTAGAAGATCCACGGCTGGTAGCGGCTGCGGTCCAGGTGCGCGATAAAGTAGCGCCAGTCCTGGGGCGAGCCGGCCGCGCCGTGCACGAACAGCACCGGCGTCTTGCGCGGATCGTACGCTTCCAGGAAGTAGATATTGCCGCCCACCTCCCTGAAAAAATCGACCGGCGCCCAGTAGCCGCGCTGCCCGGCCTGGGCCGAAAAGAGCGGGTCGTCGAGCGCCATGAGCGCGCCGACCTGGGTGCTGTGGGTTTTTGCGGGCAAACGCGCGGCGACCGAGGTGCCGGGCGGGATGGCGCTTTGCGGCGTGGCCGAGATCACCACATCGAGGCTGACCAGCGAACCGCTGCCGCTGGCGCGCACCGGCGCCGACGCGTAATGGCCGACCGGTTCGCCGGCGTCGAGCGCCAGGTTGCCGTTGGCGTCGCCGAAGGCAAACAGTGTGTACTCGCCCTTGGGCACGATCAGTTCATAGCCGCCCGCTTCATGCAGGACGGTGTAGTGCGCGATGTTGATCCGTCCGCCTTGCATGGTGCCGGCGGCGACGACGACCGGCCCGTCCCAGGCCTGGGCTCCTGTCACGTGCCCGGCCAGCACGGTCGATGAATAGAAGGTGGCCGATTCTTCCTTGAGCTTGACCAGCGCGCAGCCGCCCAGGCCAAAACAAACGCCCAGCCAGGAACAAAGAGTGAGCAATACCGTGCCGGATCGATTTCGCAAGAGACGCCTATTAACGCAGACCAAAGGAACTCCCCTTATACACAATATCGGCGCTGCCCGCTGGCCGGGCCTTGAATTATTTCGCGACCGGCACCACCGGCAGTTCGACCGCGCTTTCCATGCCCGGCGCGTGGAACACCTTGTGCGTGGCCTTGCGGTAGTCGCCCGGCTTGGCGAAGAAAATATTCGGCACGAAGGTTTGCGGATTGCGGTCGTACAGCGGGAACCAGCTTGACTGCACCTGCACCATGATCCTGTGGCCCTTGAGGAACACGTGGTCCGCGTTCGGCAGGGCGAAGCGGTAGCGCTCCACCTTGTTCGGCACGATCGCGGCCGGCTTGTCCAGGCCCGTGCGATAGCGCCCGCGGAAGATATCCATCGCGATGCCCAGCTGGTAGCCGCCCAGTTCCGGCTGCGAGGCCACTTCGTCCGGGTACACATCGATCAGTTTCACAACCCAGTCGGCGTCGCTGCCGGTGGTCGAGGCGAACAGGTTGACCATCGCCTGGCCCGAGATCTGCAAGGGCGCCTCGAGCTTGTCGCTCACGTAGGCCAGCACGTCCGGGCGGTCGGAGAATGCGCGCTGGTCGCTGGCCAGCCACGGCTTCCAGACCGCGCCGTCGAACATGCGCACCGGGCGCGCGATGAACGGCACCGGCTTGGCCGGGTCGGAGACGTAGTCGTCGGCCTGCGCATTGGCGGCGCCGGCGGCCGGCTTGTCGAAGTCCAGGCGCGCGCCGGCTTTCAGGTACAGCGGCTGCATGACGTCGGTCAGCGGCCACTTGTCGAGGCGCTGCCACTTGTTCGCGCCGGTGCGGTACGACAGCACCGGCGGCGTGTCGGCCTTGGGCGCGCCGTCCTGCAGGTACTGGTTAAAGAAGGGCAGCATCACTTCGCGCCGGAATTCGGCGGCGGTGTCGCCGGTGAAGCGGATCGCCCCCAGGGTCGAGCCGTCGTAATTGACCCCGCTGTGACGCCACGGGCCGACCACCAGGTGGTTCATGGTGTTGGTGGTGTCGAGTTTTTCGGTGGCGGCGTAGGCGGCGTACGGGCCGTAGATGTCTTCCTGGTCCCAGCGCCCCACCACGTGCATGGTCGGCACCTTGAGCGCGCGCGCGCCGAGCACGCGGTCGAGCGCCTGGTTCTGCCAGAAGCTGTCGTAGGCCGGGTGTTCGAAGATCTTTTTGGTAAAGGTCAGCTGGTCGATGCCGAAGCGCTTGGCGTAGTCGGACGCGGAACCGGCGCGCAGCGCGAATTCGTAGTCGTCGTAGACGCCGGTGGCGATGTTCGGCCCATTGCCGCGCGCGGCGGTCTGGCCGGCGATGTACGACAGGTTATTGACGCGGAAGGCGCCGTTGTGGAACCAGTCGTCGCCGCGCCAGCCGTCCACCATGGCGCTCATCGGCACCGCGGCCTTGAGCGCCGGGTGCGGATCGGCCAGCGCCATGAGCACCGTGAAGCCCTCGTACGAAGAGCCCACCATGCCGACCTTGCCGTTACTTTGCGCGATATTCTTGACCAGCCAGTCGATCGTGTCCCAAGCGTCGGTGGCATGGTCGACGGCGCTGGTGTTGAGCGGGCCGCGCAAGGGGCGCGTCATCACGTAGTCGCCTTCGGAGCCGTACTTGCCGCGCACATCCTGGTACACGCGGATGTAGCCGTTGGCCACATAGCCGTCGTCGCCTTCGGCCAGCATCGAGGCCATGTGCGGGCTCACATTGCGCTCGCTGCGCTTGGCCGCGTTATAGGGCGTGCGCGACAGGATCATCGGCGCGCGCGTGGCGCCCTTGGGAATGGTGATCACGGTGTGCAGCCTGACGCCGTCGCGCATCGGAATCATGACGATGCGCTTGACGTAGTCGGCGCCGTGAGCGGGCATCTCGAACGGGGTGGCGACGATGTCCGGCGCCATCGGCGCGGTCTGCGCGGCGAGCGGCGGGGAGCCGGCCAACAGGATCATTGAAAGGGCGGACAGGCGGATGGTGCGTTGGCGCGGCATGCATTATCTCCAGGATGGTCTTGTCGTTACAGCAATTCATTATTGCAATATTGCTTGATAGTACCTAACCATGCGCGCCTATGCAATCCGCATTGGCGCAAATTGACAGCGAATGAGCAATTGGTGGTCATTGTGACAAACCGCGCTTTTTGGGCCGGATAAAACCTGTATCCTCGCGGCCCCGGCCGGGTGGCCTCACGCCAGCGGCTGGAATGATTCGGCTTGCGCAATCGGCCAGTACAGCCCGAACACGGGCGGCAGGCGCTCGATCTGGTCCGGGTCGAGCAGTTCGCCTTCGGAGAGGTAGGGAATCAGGGTCGAGACCTGCTTGACCTGGTTGGGCGAGACGCGCCGCACCAGGTGATGGGGATTCAACTGGTCGGGGTGGGTCAGCCCGGCGGCGGCGATCAGGTGCGCCAGCGCCTTCATCGTACTCTGATGGAAGTTGGCCACGCGCGCGGTTTTGTCGGGCACGTCGAGCGCTTTCTGGCGCTGCTCGTCCTGGGTCGCCACGCCGGTCGGGCAGCGGTCGGTGTGGCAGCTCTGCGACTGCACGCAGCCGAGCGCGAACATGAAGCCACGCGCCGAATTGCACCAGTCGGCGCCGAGCGCGATGGTGCGCGCGATATCGAACGCGGTGATGATCTTGCCCGAGGCGCCGATCTTGATCTTCTCGCGCAGGCGCGCGCCCACCAGGGTGTTATGCACCAGCACCAGCGCTTCCTGCAAGGGCGTGCCGACATGGTCCGAAAATTCGACGGGCGCCGCACCGGTGCCGCCTTCGCCGCCATCGACCACGATAAAGTCGGGCACGATGCCGGTCGCCAGCATGGCCTTGACGATGCCGAAGAACTCCCACGGGTGGCCGATCGCCAGCTTGAAGCCGGTCGGCTTGCCGCCCGAGAGGGTGCGCAGGCGCTCGATGAAATGCAGCATCCCGATCGGGGTCGAAAAGGCCGCATGGCTGGCCGGCGACAGGCAATCGACGCCCACCGTGACGCCGCGCGCGGCGGCGATTTCGATGCTCACCTTGGCGCCCGGCAGGATGCCGCCCTGACCGGGCTTGGCGCCCTGCGACAGTTTGAGTTCGATCATCTTCACCTGCGGCTGCGTGGCGTTGGCGGCGAAGTTCGCTTCCGAGAAGCTGCCGTCCGGGTTGCGGCAGCCGAAGTAGCCCGAGCCGATTTCCCACACCAGGTCGCCGCCGTGCTGGCGGTGATAGCGGCTGATGCTGCCTTCGCCGGTGTCGTGCATGAAGCCGCCCAGGCGCGCGCCGCCGTTCAGGGCCAGGATGGCGTTGGCCGAGAGCGAGCCGAAACTCATGGCCGAGATGTTAAAGACGCTGGCGGTATAGGGCTGCGCGCGCGGGCACGATGGGTGGTTGCCGATCTCGATGCGAAAGTCATGGTCGCCCATGGGCGCCGGCGCCATCGAGTGGTTGATCCACTCGTAGCCGGCTTCGTAGACATCGAGCTGGGTGCCGAACGGGCGCTTGTCGGTTTCCATCTTGGCGCGCTGGTAGACGATGCTGCGCTGGTTGCGCGAGAACGGCTTGGCCTCGGTATCGTCTTCCAGGAAGTACTGGCGGATTTCGGGGCGGATCGACTCGAAGAAAAAGCGGAAGTGCGCCAGGATCGGGTAATTGCGGCGCAGCGCGCGCCGGGTCTGGGCCAGGTCGGCCACGCCGAGCGCGCTCAAGGCGCCGCTGAGGACCGCCAGCCACCATCCGGGGCCATCGCCCCTGAACGCAAGGATGGCCGACCATCCGAAGACGAGCAGGGAAATCAGGAAGGGCAGGTAGCGCGGCGAGACAAAGCTCATGGGGACTCCGTGGTCAACAGGCTGTAACAATGCTAAGCTAGCGCCGATTCAACACCGGCGAAAGAACCCAATGATCATTGTCCACCATTTGAATAATTCGCGCTCCCAGCGTATTTTGTGGCTGCTGGAGGAATTGGGCCTGGCGTACGAGATCAAGAAGTACCAGCGCGACCCCAAAACCATGCTCGCGCCGCCCGAACTGCGCGCGGTGCACCCGCTGGGCAAGTCGCCGGTCATCACCGACGACGGCAACACGGTGGCCGAATCGGGCGCCATCATCGACTACCTGCTCGAACGCTACGGCAACGGCAAATTCGTCCCGCCCGCCGGCACCCCGGACAAGCTGCGCTACACCTACTTCATGCACTACGCCGAAGGTTCGGCCATGACGCCGCTGTTGATGAAGCTCGTGTTCGACCGCGTCGAAACGAGCCCGATGCCGTTCTTCGCCAAGCCGATCGCGCGCGCCATTGCGCAAAAGGTCAAGGGCACCTACATCCTGCCGCAGATCGCGCAGCACCTGGCCTACCTCGAAGCCGAACTGGCCACCTCGAACTGGTTCGCCGGCCCGGAGTTCAGCGGCGCCGACATCCAGATCAGCTTCGTGCTGGAAGCGGCCGCCTCGCGCGGCGGCCTGGGCGACAAGTATCCGAAGCTGATGGACTTCCTGAACCGCATCCACGCCCGTCCGGCCTACCAGCGCGCGCTGGAACGCGGCGGCCTGTACGAACTGCTCAAGTAAGGCCGTGGGCAAGCTGCTGGCCATCGACGGGCTCAATATCGTACGGCGCGTGTACGAGGCCAGTCCCGAACCCGATTCGGCCGAGAAGGCCGACATCGCGCTGCGTCACGCGCTCTCGTCGTTCCGCAAGCTGTTGGGCGCGCACGCGCCGACCCATGTGCTGGCCGCTTTCGACCATGGCGGGCCGACCTGGCGCCACCAACTGTATCTGCGCTACCGCGAGCAGCGCGCGCCCATGCCATCGTTCCTGCGCGACGCGCTTCCCGGGTTTCATGCGAAGCTGGCGGGCGAGGGCCTGCACGTGCTCATGCTGCCCGGCGTGGAAGCCGACGATGTGATCGGCACCGGGGTGCTGCGCTGGCTGGCCGAAGGGCGCGGCGAAGCGATTGTGGCGTCCACCGACAAGGACTTGCACGGCCTGATTGCACACGGGGCGCTGGTGTGGGACCATTTCAAGGGCGAGTGGCATGATGACGCCTGGGTGCGCAACAAGTTCGGCGTGGCGCCCGAGCTGCTGGTGGACTTGCTGGCGCTGATGGGGGACGTGACCGACGGCGTCCCGGGCGTGTCCAAGGTTGGCATGAAGACGGCGGCCAAGCTGCTTAACGCGTACGGCAACCTGGACGCGGTGATGGCCGGCGCCGGCATTCTCAAGACGCCGGTGGGCGAGCGCCTGCGCGCCGAACGCGAGGTGTTGTATTTGTCGCGCCAACTGGTGCAACTGAAGACCGACGTGCGCCTGGGCGTGACCTGGAACATGCTGGCATTCGAAACGTTCTGACCAAAAAAGGAAACGACGCGATGTTAAAAGCAGTGATCGTCGATGGGAATGCGATTTCGCGCGGCTTGTTGAGCAGCGTGTTGACGGAGGGCGGCTACAACGTGGTCGGCGACACGCATACGGGGCTCAAGGGTTACCTGATGGTGCAGAAGTACCATCCCCAGATCGTGTGCGTGGCGTTGGAGCAGGTCGAGGATGGCGGCGAGATCGTCGAGCAGATCCGCGCGCACCAGCCCAAGACGCTGATCTTCATGGTCTCCGGCACGCTCGACGCGCCCACCGTGCAGGCGGCGGTGGCGCGCGGGGTGCAGGGGTTTATCGTCAAGCCGTTCAAGGCCGACGCGGTGCTCAACACGATCAGGAATACGGTGCTGGCGGTGATCAAGAAACAGAAGGCTGGCTGACGCACGGCGCCGTTCCGGCCGCCACTTCCGTCGTTCCCGCGAAGGCGGGAACCCAAGTTTGTGCCGACGCCGCTAGCTGCGCAATAAACTTGGGTTCCCGCCTTCGCGGGAACGACGCGTAGGGGCGGAACGACGCAAGTCAGCATCGCCAACGACGTCACTTACCCCGCCGTCGATCCCGCGATAATCCCGCCGCCCAGGCACACGTCGCCGTCATACAGCACGGCCGACTGCCCGGGCGTGACCGCCCACTGCGGATCGGTGAACCCCAGGCCGAAATTGCCCATGCCGTCGGGCGTGAGCACGCATGGGACGTCGGCCTGGCGGTAGCGCGTCTTGGCCGACATGGCGCGCGCCTCGGGCGCCTTGCCCGCCACCCAGCTGGCCTGGTCGGCGTGCAGGGTGCTAGATAACAGCCACGGGTGGTTATGCCCCTGCACGATGTACAGGGTGTTGTTCTCGATATCCTTGCGCGCCACGTACCAGGCGTCGCTCGATCCGTCGTCGTTCTTGTACTTCTTCATGCCGCCCACCCCGATGCCCTTGCGCTGGCCCAGGGTATAGAACGACAGTCCCACATGCTCGCCCACCACGGTGCCGTCGTCGGTCTTCATCGGCCCCGGCTTGTACGACAGGTAGCGGTTCAGGAAATCGCGGAACGGCCGCTCGCCGATGAAGCAGATGCCGGTCGAATCCTTCTTGGCGGCGTTCGGCAGCGCCAGCTTCTCGGCGATCTTGCGCACTTCCGTCTTCGGGATTTCACCGAGCGGGAACAGGGTGCGCGACAACTGCGCCTGGTTCAGGCGATGCAAAAAATAGCTCTGGTCCTTGGTATGGTCGAAGGCCTTGAGCAGCTCGAAGCTGCCGGCGTTTTCGCGCACGCGCGCATAGTGGCCGGTGGCGATCAGGTCGGCGCCCAGGTGCATTGCATGGTCGAGGAATGCCTTGAACTTGATCTCGGCGTTGCACAGCACATCCGGATTCGGGGTGCGCCCGGCCTGGTATTCGCGCAGGAAGTCGGCGAACACGCGGTCCTTGTATTCGGCCGCGAAATTGACCGCCTCGATGTCCACGCCCACCACGTCGGCCACGCTGGCCGCGTCGATCCAGTCCTGGCGCGTCGAGCAGTATTCGGAATCGTCGTCGTCTTCCCAGTTTTTCATGAACAGGCCGACCACGTCGTAGCCCTGTTCCTTGAGCATCCACGCCGCGACCGAGGAATCGACTCCGCCCGACATGCCGATCACGACTTTCTGCTTCTTCCCTGCGTTTGCCATTGCATTACATCCGTCTCAAGTTAATCCACCCTCGAACACCGAGGCGTGGGTGTGCAGCATTTCCAGTGGCATGCGGCGGCCACCGAGGTAGTCGTCCACGCACTGCAGCATCAGCGGGCTGCGGTGGCGCTCCTGGCAAGCGGCCATTTCGTCGCGCGTCATCCACAAGGTGCGGATGATGCCGTCGTCGAGCGGCTGGTCATGCTCTTGCCCGGCCTGGCCGCAAAAGGTGAAGCGCAGGTACGTCACGTCGGTGCCGCGCCGCTTGGAGGTGTAGCGCGACATGTACACGCCCACCAGCGCCTCGGGCATGAAGTCGTACGCCGTCTCTTCCAGCACCTCGCGCACCACCGCCTGGGCCAGCGTTTCGAGCGGGTCGAGGTGGCCCGCCGGCTGGTTCAGGCGGATGCCTTCGCTGGTTTCTTCTTCAATCAGGAGGAACTTGCCATCACGCTCGATGATGGCGGCAACGGTAACGGAGGGTTTCCAGATATGCGGCATGCGTGTCCTTCAAAATGAGCCATCATTTTACCTTCATGCAGCATCGCTTGCCGATCCGGCATCGAACACAAGCCTGAAACACGGATGCGGGTATTGATCTGATACAAGAAAACGCTGGATTTTGCGCATTGCGCAGTGCAACCGGTTTGGATGTGGAAGACTTCATCTAGAAAAAACGGATGGTCGTGCTATTTTTGGGTTTGCGTGTACTATCGTGAGCAGTTTATTAATTCTATGGAGGCGTCATGAGAATAGGCATACCGGCCGAAACGCGGTCGGGTGAAACCCGTGTTGCAGCAACTCCCGAAACGGTCAAGAAGCTCGCCGCCAAGCACCAGGTGGTGGTCCAGGCGGGCGCCGGCCTGATGGCATCCGTTACCGATGAAGCGTATGCCGCCGCCGGCGCGACCATCGGCAGCGCGCTTGACGCGTTTGGCTGCGACGTGGTGCTCAAGGTACGCGCACCGAACGCCGCCGAACGCCCTCTCATGCAAGCCGATGCCGTGTTGATCGGCATGCTCAACCCTTTCGACACCGACAATATCGCCGCCATGGCGGCCGCCCGCCTGCGCGCCTTTGCGCTCGAAGCGGTGCCGCGCATCACGCGTGCGCAGTCGATGGACGTGCTCTCGTCGCAGGCCAACATCGCCGGCTACAAGGCCGTGATGATGGCCGCCAACACCTACCAGCGCTTCATGCCGATGCTGATGACCGCCGCCGGCACCGTGAAAGCGGCGCGCGTGCTGATCATGGGCGTGGGCGTGGCCGGCCTGCAGGCCATCGCCACCGCCAAGCGCCTGGGCGCGGTGATCGAAGCGTCCGACGTGCGCCCGCCCGTCAAGGAGCAGGTCGAGTCGCTCGGCGCCAAGTTCATCGACGTGCCCTACCTCACCGACGAAGAGAAGGAAATCGCCAAGGGCTCGGGCGGCTATGCGCGCTCGATGCCGGCCGACTGGATGCGGCGCCAGGGCGAACTGGTTCACGAACGCGCCAAGCTGGCCGACATCATCATCACCACCGCCTTGATTCCCGGCCGCGCCGCGCCGGTCCTCATTTCCGAAGAAACGGTCAAGGCCATGAAGCCCGGCTCCGTGATCGTCGACCTGGCTGTCTCGCAAGGCGGCAATTGCCCGCTGTCGGAACTGAACAAAACGGTCACCAAATACGGCGTCCACATCATCGGCGAGCCGGACCTGGCGACCCTGGTGGCGGCCGACGCCTCGGCCCTGTATGCGCGCAATGTGCTCGATTTCCTCAAGCTGGTCATCGACAAGGATGAACAGCTGGTGATCGACCGCGAAGACGAGATCCTCAAGGCCACCCTGGTGTGCGCCGACGGCGAGGTACTGCGCAAGTAGAACGCGGGGCGCCACACCGCTACAGCAACGATCACACAAGCAAGGCAGGACGGGCCGCGGCCCGTTGTCACATCAACGTCAAGAGGGAGGCAACATGGAAGTCAGTCACACCATCATCAATCTCATCATCTTCGTGCTGGCCATTTACGTCGGCTACCACGTCGTCTGGACCGTCACACCCGCACTGCACACGCCCCTGATGGCGGTCACCAACGCCATCTCGGCGATCATCATCGTCGGCGCCATGCTGGCCGCCGGTCTGACCACCGGCATCGTCGGCCAGGTCTCCGGCACCCTGGCGGTGGCGCTGGCGGCGGTCAATGTGTTCGGCGGCTTCATGGTCACCCAGCGCATGCTCGAGATGTTCCGGAAAAAGGAACCGAAAGCGAAGGCCGCGCCAGCAGCCAAGGCGGGGGAGCACGCATGAGCTACATCAGCATGAACCTGGTGACGATGTTCTACCTGATCGCGTCGGTGTGCTTCATCCAGGCGCTCAAGGGCTTGTCGTCGCCGGCCACCGCGCGTACCGGTAACGCCTTCGGCATGAGCGGCATGGCCATTGCCACCATTACCACCGTGGCGCTGATCTTCAAGCTGCAGGCGCAAGCGGCCAGCACCGGGGGCCTCGGCTTCACGCTGGTGCTGATCGGCGTGGTGGTGGGCGGCGGCATCGGCGCCTTTGCCGCCAAAAAGGTCGAGATGACCAAGATGCCGGAACTGGTCGCGGCGATGCACTCGCTGATCGGCCTGGCCGCGGTCTGCATCGCGATCGCCGTGGTGGCCGAACCGTGGGTGTTCCAGATCACGACGCAGGGCGTGGCGCTGCCGTTCGGTAACCGCCTGGAACTGTTCATCGGCACCTTTGTCGGCGCGGTGACCTTTTCGGGTTCCGTGATCGCCTTCGGCAAGCTGTCGGGCAAATACAAGTTCCGCCTGTTCCAGGGCGCGCCGGTCAGCTTCCCGGGCCAGCACATGCTCAACCTGGGCATCGCGGTCGCGCTGGTCGCGCTCGGCCTGGTGTTCTGCTTCGCGCCTGGCGTGGAGCCGGCCTGGACCCCGTTCATCATCATGGCGGTGCTGGCGTTCATTCTCGGCGTGTTGATCATCATTCCGATCGGCGGGGCCGACATGCCGGTGGTGGTGTCGATGTTGAACAGCTATTCCGGCTGGGCGGCGGCGGGCATTGGTTTTTCGCTCAATAACTCGATGCTGATCATCGCCGGTTCGCTGGTCGGTTCGTCCGGCGCGATCCTGTCGTACATCATGTGCAAGGCGATGAACCGCTCGTTCTTCAACGTGATCCTGGGCGGCTTCGGGGGCGACCCGGCGGCCGCCGCTGTTGGCGGTGCGCAGGAACAGCGTCCGGTCAAGTCGGGTTCCGCCGATGACGCGGCCTTCATCATGAGCAATGCCGAAACCGTGATCATCGTGCCGGGCTACGGCCTGGCCGTGGCGCGCGCCCAGCACTCGCTCAAGGAACTGGTCGAAAAACTCACCCACAAGGGCGTGATCGTCAAGTACGCGATCCACCCGGTGGCGGGACGCATGCCGGGCCACATGAACGTGCTGCTGGCCGAAGCCGAGGTGCCGTACGACCAGGTGTTCGAGATGGAAGACATCAACGGCGAATTCGGCCAGACCGACGTGGTGCTGGTGCTGGGCGCGAACGACGTGGTCAACCCGGCGGCCAAGGATCCCAAGTCGCCGATCGCCGGCATGCCGATCCTGGAGGCGTACAAGGCCAAGAGCATCATCGTCAACAAGCGTTCGATGGCGTCCGGCTATGCGGGGCTCGATAACGACCTGTTCTACCAGGCCAACACGATGATGGTGTTCGGCGACGCCAAGAAGGTGATCGAGGCGATGGTCAAGGCGGTCGATTAGGCATCAGCAGCAAGCAATCAGCAGCAAGCAATCAGCAGCAAGCAATCAGCAGCAAGCAATCAGCAGCAAGCAATCAGCAGCAAGCAATCAGCAGCAAGCAATCAGCAGCAAAAAAACGCCGCCCGGTAACATAGGGCGGCGTTTTTTTATGGGGCCGGCAGGCCCCGATCAGGCGGCCTGGCGCTGTTCCAGCGCCTGCACGTTGTCGCCGCCGTCGATGAGGATACGGCGCGGCTTGAGGGCCTCGGGCACTTCGCGCACCAGTTCGATGGTCAGCATGCCGTTGTCGAACGAGGCCGTGGTGACCTTGACGTGGTTCGCCAGCTGGAAGCGCTGCTCGAAATCGCGTGCCGCGATGCCTCGGTGCAGGTAGGTAGGCTGCGTGTCCTCTTTCTGCTTGCGGCCGGTGATCTGCAGGCTGTCGCGCTCGGTGATGATCTCGACTTCCGACCGGTCGAAGCCGGCCAGCGCCATCACGATGCGGTACTTGTCGTCGCTGACCAGTTCAATGTTGTACGGTGGATAGCTGGGCTGCGCGTCGGCGCGCTGCGATTCCAGCAGGTTGGCCAGGCGGTCGAAGCCGATAGCGGAACGATAGAGAGGAGCAAGGTCGAATGTGCGCATGATAAGTATCCTTTTAGAAGTTAAGCGATAGGTTGACGGACCTCCGTGGAGCATCCGTTGAATCCAATCTAAAGGCGGATGCGACAGTTTTCAAGGCCTTGAAAAAGTCGTTTTTTTGCCCAATGCGCCGAAAAATATCCTGAAAATTTTTTGATCGGGCAAAAATGATTCAGCGGGATCGTCCGCGCCGCCGCTCGTCTTGCTGTCGCCGCGCGCATGCAATCAGGAAACTAAATGCACGAGTGTTGTACCTGTTGCCGCAGCAGGGCGTCCGGCAATAGGGACAACGCTCCGCCGTTTGCGTAACGGTTTGCAACTCAGAGCCAGGATACGGGCACGGCATGCCGCAGCGGGCCCTGGGGCGCCGCGTACATGCCAGCGGACCTTGAAAGAACCGTCGCGAGTGGTGTAAGTTCAGCCGGCCACGTGCAAGGGCGCGGCTGGCGCGTTCTCTCGCCGCTCGCGACGGTTTTTCGAGGCCCCTACAGCGTGCGGGTATAGATCAGCGTGTAGGTATCGACACGCTCGAGCTGCCCCTTTGAGGGATCGAGAGGAAGTACCTGCAAGGTGGCCGCGACGTACACATTGGCGGTGCGGTCATCGTACTCGACGACGATGGTGGGATCGCCCAGGAATGGCGCCTTGGCGTACACCCGTTCCGGGTGGGCGTACGGAATGCGAGGATCGGGAATTTCCTTGTTGAGGTCCACGGTGTGGCTCAACTGCGTGCCGTCGCGCGCGCGCCACTTCATTTCCATCAGCCCGGTGAACGCCTTGTAGTAACCCGCTGTTGAGCCGGGGACCCGGTTGACGTCGGACGCCAGTTTTTCGCGGGCGACCTGGGTTACGCATAGCTGGCTGACCAGGCCCGCATATTTCAGCCAGGCGTTGGTGACGCCACTGTAGCAAGTCAGTCCAATGTTGTGCGTCGAATAGCCGATCCCCTTGTCGTTCAATGTCGCGGCGCATCCTTGCAGCAGTAAAAGTCCAGCTAACAAAGGAATGAGCGCTTTTGTTGCTAACGGTTTTGGTATGTTCATGCCGGATTTCCTTTGATTGTCAGGCGCGCGGCAGCGATCGGCCCAGGCATCGGGTCGATGAGAATGCCTGTCACAGCGTGCGGGTGTGGATCAGTGTGTACGTGCGCGCGAAAAGTCTATTTTGTATCATTTCAGAGTTTGCGCAACATCATTTTTTGTTGCTTACTACTCAAACAGGATCATTGCGGGCCATGCAGCTTCGCAGGGAACGAGGCGATGCCTCAGCCGCCGCGCACCCGATTGCGGCCCGCGTTCTTTGCCTCGTACAGCGCCGCGTCCGCGCGCGTGAGCGCCTCGTTGAACGGCATCCCCGGCGCCAGTTGCGCCAGCCCGATGCTGATCGTCACGCGCACCTGCTCGCCCTGCGGCGTGACGATGGCGCCGTTTTCCACCGCCCCGCGAATACGGTCCGCCACCACGTTGGCGGTAGCGCCGTCCAGCCCCGGAAACAGCAGGGAGAATTCCTCCCCGCCGGTGCGCGCGACAAAGTCGGTGGCGCGCGAGGCCATGCCGATCAGGCCCGCCACCGCAACGAGCACCGTGTCGCCGGCGGCGTGGCCATACTGGTCGTTGATCTTCTTGAAGAAATCGATATCGGCGATGCCCACGCAGGTCAGCGCGCCGCTGCGGGCCGCCCGTGCGCAGGTGAGCAGCGCTTCGGCATCGAAGGCGCGCCGGTTCGGCAGGCCGGTCAGCGCATCGCTCAGCGCCTGCTTTTCCAGCCGCGCCAGCAGCGCGTCGCGCTCGGCCTCCATGCGGCGGCGCGCGCGCAAGTCTTCGAGAAAGGCGCCGAAGTAGCGCTTGCCCTCGTGGACGCCGAGGTCGATCGCCTTCATTGCGATCGGGACCATCTCGCCGGTGCGGTGCCGGATCGCGAATTCGCGCACCTGCCCGAGCACCGTCGACTCCTTGCAGCTGTCCAGGTAGGCGCGCACGTAGCGCGCGTGCTGGCCCGCCAGGTTGGCTGGCAGCAGGCCGGTCAGCGGCTGTCCCAGCGCCTCGCCCGGCGCGTAACCCGACAAGGTCTGCATCGCGCCGTTCTGGTAGCGAATGGCGCCGTCTTCATCGATGACGACGATGGCGTCGAGCGCGTTCTCGAGCAGGCGCAGGGAGACAGTGCAGGGCAGGGTGTCGAGCATGATCGAAAGCCGCAGGGACGGGGGACTGTACCGACCTTAGCATATAAGTTTCTGAATATCATGAAGAATTGCCGGGATTTCGCGCAGCTTGACCCTTGGCGACAGCAATGAATACAAGCACACAACATTGTTGTTCCGCTTGTCGCATCACAAACACAAGACGGGCTGAATTTGTCCTATGTTGATATTGCGCCATTTAACTCGCCGGGCAAGTTCGGTATATTTCTTTGGAGATAGTATTTCTCATGTCGCATTACGCCATGTGCAACCGGCCCGGCAACCGACAACTGAAAGGTCAACGACCATGTTTAAGAACGTGACGATCAAGGCACGGCTCATTTTTGTCATCGGGGTAATCAGCGCCATTTCGCTGGTGATCGGATTGATCGGTTTGCGCAACCTGAGCGTGACCAACGCCTCGCTCAAAACGGTGTACGAGGATCGCCTGGTGGCGGCGGGCATGCTGGCCGAAGTGCTCACGCAGATCCAGCAAAACCAGAACACGCTGGCGTTGGCGGTCAGCGGCGACCCGGCCAAGCTGCCCGAGGCCAGTAGCGATGTCGAGCAGCGTGTACAGAGCAATACGGCGCTCTGGGGCAAGTACATGGAAACCTATCTGACGGAGGAAGAGAAGATCCTCGCCGCCAAATTCACGGCCAGCAGGGAAACCTTTGTGACGCAGGGGATCAAGCCGACGCTGGCGGCGTTCAAGGCCAAGGACGTGCCGGGCGCCGTCGCGCTGGTGCAAGGTGCGCTCACTCAGAACTTCCAGCCGGTGCGCGACAATATGCGCAACCTGATCAACTACCAGCTTACCGTCGGCAAGTCCGAGTACGAGCAGGCTACGGCGCGCTTCGAGACGGCGCGCGCGCTGGCCATCGGCCTGATTGTGCTCAGCATCGCGCTGGGCCTGATGATGGGCGCCGCGCTCATTCGCGGCATCTCGCGCTCGATCGCCGAGGCGCTGCGCTTCGCCAACAACATCGCCGGCGGTAACCTGACCGACACCATCAAAATCGAATCGAACGATGAAATCGGGCAGTTGCTGGCGGCGCTGCAAAAGATGAACGACAGCCTGGTGGAAGTGGTGCGCCGGGTGCGCAGCGGCACCGAAACGATTTCGGTGGCGTCCTCCGAAATCGCGGCCGGCAACCAGGATCTGTCGAGCCGCACCGAGGAGCAGGCCAGCTCGCTGGAGGAAACCGCGTCGTCGATGGAGCAACTGACCTCCACCGTCAAGGCGAGCGCCGACAACGCGCGCCAGGCCAGCACCTTGGCCGAGACGGCGTCGAACGTGGCCACCAAGGGCGGCAACGTGATCGGCAATGTGGTCGATACGATGGGGCGCATCAATGAGGCCAGCAACAAGATCGTCGACATCATCGGCGTGATCGACGGGATCGCGTTCCAGACCAATATCCTGGCCCTGAATGCGGCGGTGGAAGCGGCGCGCGCGGGCGAGCAGGGACGCGGGTTTGCGGTGGTGGCGAGCGAAGTGCGCAACCTGGCGCAGCGCTCGGCGCAGGCGGCCAAGGAGATCAAGGGCCTGATCGGCAGTTCGGTCGAGCAGGTCGAAGCGGGCAGTAAACTCGTGAACGAGGCGGGCAGCACGATGAACGATATCGTCCAGAGCATCCGCCGCGTGACCGACATCATGGGCGACATTGCGGCGGCCAGCGCCGAGCAGACCCTGGGGATCGATCAGATTAACCAGGCCGTCACGCAGATGGACCAGGTGACGCAGCAGAACGCGGCGCTGGTGGAAGAAGCGGCGGCGGCGTCGGAAGCGATGCAGGACCAGGCGCGCCAGCTGGCCGAGGTGGTCAGCGTGTTCAAGTTGAGTGCGGGTGTGGTAGCGGCGGCGCCGCGGCAGATGGCGGCCAGGCCGGCGCCGAAAGCGGTGGCGCGCGCGCCGGTGAAGAAACAGTTGTCGAGCACCGCGCCGACCGAGGATTGGGAAGAATTCTAAGCGCGTCGCTCCCTCCCCCTCCGCGTCGTTCCCGCGCAGGCGGGAACCCAAGTTCGTCGAGTCGTCTGAGGCTGCCGCCCAGAATGGGGTTCCCGCCTGCGCGGGAACGACGGGCTACAGGTAAACGATCAGACTATCGGCTCAGCGCCGTCCGAACATCATCCACTCCCCCAGCAAATTCTTGGCCGGGTTGAAGGTATCGAGCAAGCCCAGCGACAACCCCAGCAACGCCTGTCCCGGCCCCTGATGCGCGAACGCGCGCGCCATGGTGTCGGTCAGCTCCACCACCAGCTTGCGGTCCGTCCGGCGCTCCCGCGCAAACGCGCTCAGCGCCGCCGGACCGGCCTCGCGCGCCAGCAAGCGCGCCAGCACCGCCGCGTCGCGCAGCCCCAGGTTCAAACCCTGCCCGGCCACCGGATGCAAGGTTTGCGCCGCATTCCCGATCGCCACCGTGCGCCCGGTCGCGCCCGGATCGGCATTCAGGCCGAGCGGATACGCAACGCGCGCGGTCGTTCCGGTCATCCGTCCCAAACGCTGGCCGAACGCCTCGCCCAGCTGCGCCAGGAAGCGCGCGTCGTCCAGCGCCAGCAGCGCTTGTGCGCGCTCCGGCCGCACGCACCATACCAGCGCATATTGATGGCCGTCCGGGCCGTCCTGCGGCAGCATGGCCAGCGGCCCTTCTTCGGTAAAGCGCTCGTACGCCCGATGCGCAAGCGGCGCGCTGGTGCTCACGCGCGCAATGAGCGCCGTCTGCCGGTAATCGTGCGTGCGCGAGCGGGCATCCTGTTCGCCGAACACGCCGCCTTCGGCCTGCACCACCACCGCCGCCTGCAGTGCGCGCCCATCGTCGAGCGTGAGCGCGACGTTCTGCGCATGCTCCGCATGCCCGGCCACGCGCGCCGGCCGCAGCACCGCCACCCCGGCGCGCTCGCACGCCCCCGACAGCGCCGCCACCAGGTCGCCGTAACGCGCCACGTAACCGAGCGCCTCGACGCCGTGCTCGCCCCGGTCGATCACGCTGCGTCCGAACTGCCCGCGCCGCGACACGTGCACCTGGTGGATGGCCGTCGAAGGCAGCGGCCAGGCGCCGATTTCTTCGAGCAGCATGCGGCTGCCGTACGACAGCGCGATCGAGCGCGGGTCGGAGAGCGCCACGCCGAGCGCCTTGGCGTCGATCAGGCCGATGCGCGTGCGGTCCATGCCGCGCCGCGCCAGCAGGGCGGCCAGCGCCATGCCAACCGGCCCGGCGCCGCAGATTGCCACGTCAAACTTGGTAAGTGTTGTATCCATCAGGGTCGCATCAGTTGTTCGATATCGTCGGCCAGCTTGGGCGCCGCTGCGCTCAGGATGGTGTGGCCGCCTTGCGTGGCCGGCGTGACCAGCACGTCGTCTTCGATGCGGATGCCGATGTGCCAGAACTGTTCCGGCACGCCTTCGGCGGGACGCACGTAGATGCCCGGTTCGACCGTCAGCACCATGCCGGGCTGCAGCGGGCGCGATGGCTTGTCGTCGAGCGTGACGTCGCGGTAGGCGCCGGCGTCGTGTACGTCCAGGCCCAGCCAGTGGCCGGTGCCGTGCATGTAGAACTGCTGGTGCGCGCGCTCGGCGATGACGTCGTCGACGCCGCCGAATTTGTCCTTCGCCAGCAATCCCAGGTCGAGCATGCCCTGCGCCAGCACGCGCGTGGCGGCGTCGTGGATGTCGCTGTATTTTTGGCCCGGCCGCACCACGTCCAGCGCGGCGTTCTGCGCGGCCAGCACCAGCTCGTAGAGCGTGCGCTGCGGTCCGCTGAAGCGGCCGTTGACCGGGTAGGTGCGGGTGATGTCGGCGGCGTAGCTGTCGAGCTCACAGCCGGCGTCGATCAGCACCAGGTCGCCGTCGCGCGTCTGCGCGTTGTTGGCGTTGTAGTGCAGTACGCAGGCGTTCGCGCCAGAGGCCACGATCGGCGTGTAGGCCGGATACTGGGCGCCGTTGCGGCGGAACTCGTGCAGCAGTTCGGCCTCGATTTCGTATTCGAACATGCCCGGCTTCGACGCCCTCATCGCGCGTGCGTGCGCGATGCCCGAGACGGTCGCCGCGCGCAGCATCACGGCTTGCTCGGCGTCGTCCTTGAACAGGCGCATCTCGTCGAGGATCGCCAGCAGGTCGTGCGCCACCGCCGGCGCGGTGACGCCGCCGCGCGCCTGGCGCCGCACCGCCAGCAGCCAGTTCTTCATTTGCATGTCGAGCGCTGCGCTGTGCCCGAGCGCGTAATACGCGGCCGGGGCGTTGGCCAGCAGCCTGGCCATTTCGCTATCGAGTTCGTCGATCGGAAAGGCGGCGTCAAAAGCGAAGGCGATGCGCGCGCCGTCGGGACCGTGGCGAAAGCCATCCCAGATTTCGCGCTCCACGTTCTTCTGGCGGCAGAACAAGATGGCCTGCGCCGGCTTGTCGGCGTGGGCGGCCACCAGTACCAGCACGCTGTCCGGTTCGGTAAAACCGGTCAGGTAGTAAAAATAGCTGTCGTGGCGATACGGGTAGTCGCTGTCGCTGTTGCGCGGCACTTCGGGCGCGGTCGGCAAAATGGCCACGGCGCCCGGCTGCATGGCCGCGCACAGGCGCGCGCGCCGGGCCGCGAACGGTGAAAGCGCCGTGCTCATGATTGCGCCTTGCGCGCGCCCAGCGGCGCGTTCAGCTCTTCCAGTTGCGCCACGGTGCCGACGTTGACCCAGTCGCCCTCGTAGATTTCGCCGCCCACCTGGCCCAGGTCCGCGTACTGGCGGATCAGGGCGCCCAGGCGCGCATGCGTGCCCGGACGAATAGCCTTGAACATCTCCGGCCGGTACACCCCGATGTTCGAAAAATTCCACTTCGGCTCGCCGTCGTTGGCCACCTGGTACATGGTCAGCCCGAAGTCGCCCTCGGGATTATGGAAGGGGTTCGGGGTCAAGTAGATCCAGCAGGCGTCGCGCTTCTCGGGCGGGTAGGGATTGCCCCACATGTCTTCGTCGACCAGCACGTCGGTGACCTGGGCAAAATCGAAGTACGGGCAGTAGATGTCGGCCGAGAGCACCAGGAACGGCGCCTCGCCCAGCAGGTGCAGCGCGTTGGCGATGCCGCCGGCCGTTTCCAGCGCCACCGTTTCGGGCGAGTAGACGATGCGCGCGCCGTATTTGCCGCCGTCGCCCAGTTCACGCTCGATCGCCTCGCCCATGTAGGCGTGGTTGATGACGATCTCGGTGATCCCGGCGCGCACCAGGTTCAGGATGTGCCAGACGATCAGCGCCCGCCCGCGCACCTTCAGCAGCGGCTTGGGGCACTCGTCCGTCAATGGGCGCATGCGTTCGCCGCGGCCGGCGGCCAGGATCATCGCTTTCATGATTGGCTCCCCATCAGAAGGTGTAGCCCACTTGCGGCACCTTGTCTTCGAAGGCGTCGAGCAGGCGCGCCAGCGGCTTGAGGACGATGTAGCGGTTGCAGGTCTTGCGCACGTAGTCGATCACGGTCGGCAGGTCGCCCAGGTACACGCTCTTGCCGTCGCGGTAGTTCAGGCGGCAGAAGATGCCGAGGATTTTCAGGTGCCGCTGCAAGGCCATGAATTCGAAGTCCTGGTAGAACGCGTCGATGTCCGGATTGACCGGCAGCCCGACCGCCTTGGCGCGCTGCCAGTAGCGTACCACCCAGTCGAGCACGATTTCTTCGTCCCACTGCACGTAGGCGTCGCGCAGCAGCGAGGCCAGGTCGTAGGTGACCGGGCCGAACACGGCATCCTGGAAGTCGAGCACGCCCGGGTTGCCCTGGTCCATGAACATCAGGTTGCGCGAATGGAAATCGCGGTGCATGAAGACTTGCTGCTGGGCCAGGTTGTTGGCAATGATCGCGTCGAATACCTTGGCCAGGGTGGCGCTCTGGGCGTCGGTCATGGTCACGCCCAAATGCTTGCCGACGAACCATTCCGGGAACAGGTTCAGCTCGCGTTCGATGAAGGCGCGGTCGTACTCAGGCAGCACGCCCGGCTCGCTGGCGAGCTGGAACTTGACCAGCGCGTCGACCGCGTCCGAGTACATGTTGGGCGCGTTGTCGACGTCGAGCCGTTGCAGATAGGTGGTGCTGCCGAGGTCCGACAGCAGCAGGAAACCGTTGGCCACGTCCTGCGCCACGATGGCGGGCACGCTCACGCTGGCGGCCAGCAGCAAGCCTTGCACATGGATAAAGGCCGGCACGTTTTCGCGCTCGGGCGGGGCATCCATGGCGATCAGGGTCTGGCCCAGTTTGGCGCGCAGTTCAGGGGCGACGTCGAGCCGGAAGTAGCGGCGGAAGCTCGCGTCGGCCGAGGCCGGACGGCGTGATTCGACCTGGACCAGGCCGAGCGTGGCGAGCCAGGTGGTGAGCTGCGTCAGGCGGGTGTCCGACGATGTTGCGGGGGTGGTGGGGAGCGATGAGGACATGTTGCAGCCTGAGAATCCGATTGAAGGTGAAGATTCCCATATAATAAGGGATTAACCTCAAAAAATCGCCTGCCATGGTGTTTGCACACGTCATTTCATGAGCTTGAAAAAACCGGCAGCTCCCCCCTCGCAGCGTTGGGCCTATGCCCTGACGGCGCTCGTCACCGCCACCGCGGTGCCGCTGCACGCCCAAACCGTCCAAAAGCGCGAACGTACCGAAGATCCCAACCTGCCCGTCACCGTGCGCGCAGAAGAAATCTCCGGCCGCCCCGAACGCGAACTCATTCTTGAGCGCAAAGTTGAACTGAGCCGGGGGCAAACCCGGATGAAAGCCGACCGCGCCTGCTTCAAGAACGTCGAGAATGAAGTCACCGCGAACGGCAATGTCTGGATGGAACGCTTCGGCGATACCTACAAGGGCGAGGAGTTGCAGCTGAACCTGTCTTCGGGCAAGGGCTGGGTGCTTCATCCCGAGTACCGCATGGAGGTCAACAACGCGCAGGGCTCGGCCAGGCGCGTCGATTTCATCAGCGAAGACGAGGCCATCGTCACCGACGGCACCTACACCACCTGCGAAGGCTTGCTGCCCGACTGGTACCTGAAATCGAACACCCTGCGCCTGGACGCCGGGCGCGACGTGGGCGTGGCCGGCAAGACAGTCATCTATTTCAAGGGCGTGCCGATCATCGGCGCGCCGGCGCTGTCGTTCTCGCTGTCGGGCGCGCGCCGCTCGGGCTGGCTGCCGCCGACCATCGGTTTCCGCTCCAAGGGCCGGGCCGAAATCCTGCAACCTTACTATGTCAACATCGCGCCGAACCGCGACCTGACCCTGTATCCGCGCTGGATGCTCGACCGCGGCCTGCAGTTCGGCGCCACCGGACGCTACATCGGCGAAAACGACTACGGCGGCTACGAGGGCAAGACCCACGCCGAAGTCTTGCTCAACGACAAGATCACCAAAACCGACCGCTGGCGCCTCGATTCGCAGCACACCCAGGGCATCGCGCCCGGCTGGTCGTACGGCTGGAACCTGAAGGCGGCCTCGGACGATAATTATCCGAGCGACTTCTCGCAGTCGATCTCGACCAGCGCGGAACGCCAGCTGGTGCGCGAAATCCGCACCGACTACCGCACCAAATACTGGAACGCCTCGGCGCGCGTGCAGAGCTACCAGGTGCTGCAGGACCCGGTCTCGGTGACCGATCCGAGCCGCACCGTGCCGCGTCCCTACGACCGCTTGCCGGAACTGCTGTTCCACGCCGGCCGCTACGACGTCAAGGGCTTCGACTGGGCGGTGGACTCGGAAATGACGCGCTTCTCGCATCCCGACCTGCCGACCGGCAACCGGGCGGTGGTGGTCTCGCAGCTCAGTTATCCGATTGTGCGTCCCGGCTATTTCGTCACGCCCAAGCTGATGCTGCACGCCAGCGCCTACGAGCTCGAAAAAACCAAGGCCGACGCCCCGCGCACGCTCACGCGCTCCCTGCCCACCTTTTCGCTCGACAGCGGGCTGGTGTTCGAGCGCGACGCCAAGCTGACCGGGCGCAAGATGACCCAGACCCTGGAGCCGCGCCTGTTCTACGTCTACACGCCGTACAAGGACCAGAGCAAGTTCCCCAACTTCGACACGTTTGAGGCGACGTTTAACCTGGCCCAGATCTTCAACGAAAACCGCTTCATCGGCAACGACCGCGTGTCGGACGCCAACCAGGTGACGGCGGCCCTGGTCTCGCGCTTTTTGGAGACCAACGGCGCCGAGCGCCTGCGCCTGGTGCTGGGGCAGCGTTTTTACCTCAACGAGCAGCGCGTCCAGCTGGCCAACACGCCGCGCACCGAAAACCGGTCCGACGTGCTGCTGGCCGCGTCGGGTCGCATTTCGGACAAATGGAGCTTCGACAGCGCCGTGCAATACAATGCCAGCGCCAGCAGCGTGGTGACGCAGAACTACGGCGTGCAATGGCAGCCGGGCGAAAAGAAGGTGATCAACGCCGAGTATCGCTATTTGCGCGACGTCGTCAAGAATGCGATGGTATCTTCCCAGTGGCCGCTGTCGAAACGCTGGTATGGCGTGGGCCGGGTCACGTATTCGGTACTGGAACATAAAGTCGTCGAGAGCCTCGTCGGTCTCGAATACCAGGCCGACTGCTGGGTGTTCCGCATGGGTGGGCAGCGTTTCGTGACCACCACGCGCAACACCTCGACGCCGATCTTCTTCCAACTGGAACTGAACGGCTTGTCCAAGCTCGGTTTCGGCAGCCCGCTCGAATCGTTTTACAAGAGCGTTCCAGGCTATACGAGGCTGAACCAGGGCTCGGGCCGCTAAGCGGGACGTCGGATTGTTTTATTCACATGAATATGAGTTCCCAGATTATGCGCAATATCCGTATGCACCAACTCAAGATCGCCGCCGCCTTGCTGTGCGCCCTGACCGCCGGCCAGGTGGCTGCCCAAGCCACGCCGGCCAAGCCGGCAGCGGCCGCGGCCAAGCCGTCGGGCGGCTTTTTGCCGCCGGCCTCGGCCTCGGCCAACGTCATCGATTCGATCGCCGTGGTGGTCAACGATGAAGTCATCACCCGCAACGAAATCACCGCCCGCGTGCGCGCCGTCGAAGGCGCGATGAAGTCACAAAACGCACCCGTGCCCGAGGCGGCCGACCTGCAGCGCCAGGTCATCGAACGCATGATCGTCGAACGCGCCCAGATGCAGCTGGCCAAGGAGATGGGCGTGCGGGTCGACGACACCATGCTCGACCGCGCCATCGGCCGCATCGCCGAGCAGCAGAAGCTGTCGGTGCAAGAGATGCGCAACCAGATGGAAAAGAGCGGCACCACCTTTGCCGCCTTCCGCGAAGAGATCCGCAGCGAAATCATGATGCAGCGCCTGCGCGAGCATGAAGTCGACAACAAGATCCAGATTTCCGACGCCGAGGTCGACACCTACCTGGCCGCCGAAAAAGCCGCCGCCGCCGACAAGGTCGAGATGAACCTGGCGCAGATCATGGTGCGCATTCCCGAAAACGCCTCGCCCGAGCAGATCGCCGCGCGCCGCGCGCGCGCCGACGACGTAATGCGCCAGTTGCGCACCGGTGGCGACTTCGCCAAGATCGCCGCCACCTACTCCGATTCGAGCGATGCGCTCAAGGGTGGCGAAATCGGCTGGCGCGCCGCTGACCGCTTGCCGCCGCTGTTTTCCGACGCGCTCGGCAAACTGAAACCTGGCCAGGTCACGCCGGTCTTGAAGAGCACCACCGGTTTCCACATCCTGAAAATGGTCGACAAGCGCAACCTGGCCGACGCCAGCGCCCCGGCGGCGGTGCAGCAGACGCGCGCGCGCCACATCCTGCTCAAGGTCAGCCCGACCATGACGGCGGCCGACGCCAAGCGCAAGCTGACCGAATTGAAGGAACGCCTCGACAACAAGGCTGCCAAGTTCGAAGAACTGGCGCGCCTGTTCTCCAACGACGGTTCGGCCAGCAAGGGCGGCGACCTCGGTTGGCTGTACCCGGGCGACACGGTGCCGGAATTCGAAACCGTCATGGCCACCCTGAAACCGGGTGAACTGAGCGACGTCATCGAAACCCCGTACGGCTTTCACCTGATCGAAGTCATGGAGCGCAAGAGCGATGACCAGAACAAGGAACGGGTGCGCATGGCTGCGCGCCAGGTGATCCGCGACCGCAAGCTCGAAGAAGCGACCGAAGACTGGGCGCGCCAGGTGCGCGACCGCGCCTACGTCGAATTCCGCGACGAGAACAAGTAAGCGCATGCGGCAGGCAAGCACACGGCCGGCGATCGCCATCACCACGGGCGAACCGGCCGGGATCGGGCCGGAAATCTCGATCCGCGCCGCCTGGGCCATGCGCGCGCAGGTCAACTGCGTGCTGCTCGGCGACGCCGCCTTCCTGGCGCTCACCGCCAGCCTGATCGACCCCGATATCCAATTGGCCGCCTTGTCGGTGCAGGCGCTGCGCAACGGCGGCCTGCCGCAGTTCGGCCCATCGCGCATTTGCGTCATCGACGTGCCGCTCGGCGCCCACGTGGTGCCGGGCGTCCTGGACCCGGCCAACGGCCGCGCGGTGCTGGCCACGCTCGACCTGGCGGTCGAAGGCGCGCGCGCCGGCTGGTTCGACGCCATGGTCACCGCGCCGCTGCAAAAGAGCACCATCAACGACGCCGGCGTGGCTTTTTCGGGCCACACCGAATACCTGGCCGAGCAGACCGCCACCGCGCAGGTGGTGATGATGCTGGCCGGCGAAACCGCGTCGGCTACCGCGTCGGCTACCGGGTCGGCTACCGCGTCGGCTACCGCGTCGGCTACCGCACCTGACACGCCAGACAATGTTGCGCTGCGGGTGGCGCTGGCCACCACCCATTTGCCGCTCAAGGATGTCCCGGCGGCGATCACGCGCGAGGGGTTGGGGCGGGTAATCGACATCATTCACCACGACCTGAAGACCAAGTTCGGCATTGCCGCCCCGCGCATCCTGGTCACCGGTCTCAATCCGCACGCGGGCGAGAACGGCTACCTGGGACGCGAGGAAATCGACACCATCACGCCGGCGCTGGAAGCGGCGCGCGCACGCGGCATCGACGCGCGTGGGCCGTATCCGGCCGATACCCTGTTCCAGCCCAAGTACCTGATGGACGCCGACTGCGTGCTGGCCATGTACCACGACCAGGGCCTGCCGGTGCTCAAATACGCCACCTTCGGGCGCGGCGTGAACATCACCCTCGGCCTGCCGCTGATCCGCACCTCGGTCGACCATGGCACCGCGCTCGACCTGGCTTGCGCCGGGCTGGGACAAGCCGACTGTGGCAGCATGGAACAAGCCATCCGCACTGCATTGCAGATGGTGGACGCACAGCGCGCATCACAGCTGTAGATTGCACCCTTAGAACCGCATTGAGAAGAAGAATATGAAACACGTCGCCCGCAAGCGCTTCGGCCAGAATTTTTTGACCGACAAACTCGTCCTCGATAACATCATCGACGCCATCGGACCCGAGAAGGGCCAGGCGATGGTCGAAATCGGGCCGGGCCTGGCCGCCATGACGGCGCTGCTGCTCAAGCGCCTCGACCACATGCACGTGGTGGAACTGGACCGCGACCTGGTCGCGCGCCTGGAAAACAACTTCCCGCGCGAGAAGCTGACCATTCATTCGGGCGACGCGCTCAAGTTCGACTACGGCCTCATTCCGGTACCGGAAGGGCAGAAGCTGCGCGTGGTCGGCAACCTGCCGTACAACATTTCGAGCCCGCTGCTGTTTCACCTGGCCGACTTCGCGCACCTGATCGAAGACCAGCACTTCATGCTGCAAAAAGAAGTCGTCGAGCGCATGGTGGCCGCGCCCGGCAGCAAGACGTACGGACGCTTGTCAGTGATGCTGCAGTGGCGTTACGACATGTCGCTCATGTTCATCGTGCCGCCGACCGCGTTCGACCCGCCGCCGCAGGTGGAGTCGGCCATCGTGCGCATGGTGCCGGTGCCGGCCGAACGCAAACTGGCGTGCGACGGCCCGACCCTGGAGGCGGTGGTGATGAAGGCGTTCTCGCAGCGCCGCAAAGTGATCCGCAACTGCATGGCGGGGATGTGTACCGAAGCGCAACTGGTCGAAGCCGGAATCGACCCGTCGATGCGTCCGGAGACGGTCGGCCTGGCGCAGTATGTGGCGCTGTCGAATTTGCTCAAGCAGCCGGCCTGACAGGAGTGCCCTCATGATCATGCTCAAAGTTCCGTACGCCGAAAAAGACGAGGCCAAGGGCCTGGGCGCGCGCTGGAACAAGGATAGCAAGCTGTGGTACGTGCCGGACGGGGTCGATGCGGCGCCGTTCCAGCGCTGGGTGCTCAAGGGCGTGCCGCCGCCGGCGTCGGGCAAGCCATCGGGTGCGCCGGCGGGCAGGGTCGATTCGTATGTGGGCAAGCAGGTCGTGGGAGCGCGCTATGTGGCGCTGGAACACGGGTGCAATCCGTTCGCGCCGTGCGCGGAGTGCGGGCCGAAGCTGGCCGCGTCGGGATGGACCGATGCGCGTGCCGAGGTGCTGCGCATTGTGGGTGGTTTGAAGACGTAAACGCTAGCTGGATTTTGGCTGCATTCTTTAGCCACCAACCCAAAAACCGTCATTCCCGCGAAGGCGGGAATCCAAGGCACCGTCGCTTAGCGTAGAGGCCTTGGATTCCCGCCTTCGCGGGAATGACGGTTTTGAGGCAGGTGGGAACGAGGCCTGATCAGGCCCGCCCACCTTCCAAATCGCTACTTACGTCCCGATCCGGCCGCCATCATTCTTGGTGATCACAATGGTCGCCGAACGCGGGCGCTTGCCCGGGCCGTAGCCGGCGTTGCTCGGCCACTGGCTTGTGTACTTCGACGGATCGGCCAGATTCGCCTGCGCGGTGTTCTCGCCCGGGTGCTGGATGTTGATGAACATCGACTTGCCATCCGGCGTTTCGCAGATACCCGTGATTTCCGAACCCGCAGGGCCGACCAGGAAGCGCTTGAGCGTTTCCGCTGTCGGCTTCTTGCCCACATACGTATCGACCGCCAGGGTGCCGCCAGCCGCTTTCGGATGGTTCAGGGTGACCTTGGCGCCGTCGCCGACCGTGCCCGGCACTGCCGCCAGCATCATGCAGTTGGTGACGTCGGTGTAGGCGCCATCGTCGGTCTGGATCCAGCAGATGCCGGTGTACGGGCTAAATGCCAGGCCGTCCGGGCTCGAGAAATCCTGGTCCGCGGTCAGGTTCGATAGGTTCACGAAGCCGCCATTGGCGCCCGCTTCGGCGCCGAACAGGTACACATCCCAGGTAAAGCTGGTGGCTGCCGAGGCGCCGGCGCCTTCTTTCATGCGCAGGATATGGCCGTTCGGATTACCGGCTTGGGCCGAGCTGCCTTTCATGTCGGTGTAGGCGCGCGGGTTCGAGCTGTCCGGTGCAAGTTGCGACGAGGTCGGGTCGACCGCGCGGTTCGAGTTGTTGGTCAGCGAGTAGTAGATCTCGCCGTTGGCCGGATTGACCGAGCACCACTCGGGACGGTCCATCTTGGTCGCGCCAACCGCATCGGCGGCCAGGCGGGCGTTGACCGCAATGTCGGCCTGGTCGGCGAACTTGTAGGCGCCGTACGCGGCGATGGCGGCGTTCGACATGGCCAGCTCGATCCACTGGCCAGTGCCGTCGGCGTTGATTTTGGCGACATACAGCTTGCCGCTGTCGAGGTATTTGTCGCCCGTGGCCATGCGGTCCGTGGCGGTCGCGTCGGCGGCTGCCCAGACGGCGCTCGAGACGAATTTGTAGATGTACTCGTTGCGCGAATCGTCGCCCATGTACACGGCCAGCTGCTGGCCGACCACCGGGTTGCCGAAGGCGGCGCTTTCGTGGGCGTAGCGGCCCAGGGCCGTGCGCTTCTTGGCCGACTTGGACTTGTCGTACGGGTCCATTTCGACGATGTAGCCCATGCCGTTCATTTCGTTGCGGTAGTCGTCGCTGCCGTCGGCCGACGCGCCTTTTTTGCTGATGTCCCAGCGTGCGTACTTGTCGTCGGTGCCGGCGCTTTCCCAGCCGTGGCGCGAAGTGGCGCCCTGGTTGCGGCCGTAGCGCTTGAGCGAGGCGATGCTCTTGTCGCCGGCGCGGGCGGCGTCGTCGGCGGCGCCACGCACGAAGTAGCCGGACCAGTTTTCTTCACCGGTCAGGAACGAGCCCCATGGCGACTTGCCGGTGCCGCAGTTGTTCAGGGTGCCGCGCGTCTTGGTGGCGGTCGGCGAGTATTTGGTCTTGAGCAGGGCATTGCCGCGCGCGGGACCGGACAGTTCGATGTCGGTCAGCGGGGTAATGCGGTGGTTGAAGGAGGACTCCTTGACATAGGACCAGGCGGCGCCGGTCTTCTTGACTTCGACCACGCTCACGCCGTGGATCGCCACTTCCTTGTCCACTTCCGACGCGGGGCGCGGCAGGGTGGTCACGCCGCCATTGGCGTGCAGGAAGAAGGACGACAGTTTCGAGTCGGTGGTCGCTTCGTGGTTCACGGCCAGCAGGCCGCGGTCCGAGCTGGTGGTGGTAGCGCTGCCGGTGGCCGACAGGCCATAGAACTCCATGCCGTCGTGATGGTCGCCGGCGCGGGTGTCGAAGTTGTTGTCGGTGCCGTCGTTCTTGAAGGCCGGGGTGGTGCCGTTGAGCGGGTCGCCCAGCGCATAGATGACCGAGGCGGTGTAGCCGGCCGGGACGCTGACCATGTCGGCCAGGCTTTTCGGCACGGCCGTGAAGGCCAGCAGTTTTTCAGCCGCGACCGGCGGCGGGGTCGGCGTTGGTGTCGGCGTGACCGGCGCCGGGTCGTCGCTGCTGCAGGCCGACAGACCGACTGCGCCGAAAATCGCCGTGGCGGCCGAGGCCATGCCGCCGCGCAGCAGGCTGCGGCGGCTCAGGCGGGCGTTCAGCACCGTGTTGAAGTGTTCGTTCGGCGAATCATTGCAGTCGATGTCATCTGGATCGATGGAGCTAACCAGATCGTTTGGCTTGTTCATGAAGGTCCTATGGCTGGGGGGTGGATTTAGCAAGCCGGATTCTAGCCAGCCCAGATGACCGTGCCGTGACGGCAAGATGACAGGAAGATGACAAGCTATCCATCACCTGTGCGGTCCATCCGGAAATATCATTTCCAAATAGCCAACGTTGCCCATTTTCATGCCATGATGACGTGGCGCTTGCCGACCCGGTTTGCCACCACCCTAAGGAATGTCACCCGATGAGATTTGCACGCACATTGTGTTTTTTGCTCGCCAGCCTGACTGCCAGCCTGCCCGGTGCGGCCGTGCTGGCCGCGCCTGCCGCCGGGACCGCGCCGGCGGCCGAGAGCGCGGCCAACGAGGCGGTCCTGGAATATATTCGCGCCGAAATGCAGGAGCGCCGCATTCCGGGCATGCAGATTGTTGTGATCCAGCATGGGAAGGTAGTGCTGTCGGGCGCGTTCGGGGTGGCCAATCTCCAGCACAAGGTGCCGGTGGGCGAGGGCACCGTGTTTTCGATCAATTCCGCGACCAAATCGTTTACCGGCGTGGCCATCATGCAGCTGGTCGAGCAGGGCAAGTTGGCGCTCGATGCGCCGCTGTCGCGCTATCTGGACGGCTTGCCGGCGTCGTGGCGGGGCGTGAGCATCGCCCAGTTGCTCAACCATACGTCCGGGCTGCCCGACGTTCTCGATGCGCAGGGCGACTTGCTGCCGGGCGGCATGGACGGAGCGTGGAAAACCGCGCTGGGCACGCCGCTGCAGTTTTCACCTGGCCAGCGTTTCAGCTATAACCAGACCAATTATGTGCTGCTGGGGAAAATCATCGACCGCCTCAGCGGCAAGCCTTTTGTGGAATTCATCCGGGGCGGGCAGTTCGAGGTGGTGGGCATGCCCAACAGCAGTTTTGGCGACACCGGCGACATCATCATGGGCAAGGCCAATTCCTACCGCTTCGCGGGCGGTGTGCTGCGCAATGTGGTGGAGGAATTTCCCCCGGCCATGCGCACCGGCGCCGGCATGAATACCACCGCGACCGAGCTGGGCAAGTGGATCGTGGCCCTCCAGCAAGGGCGTCTGCTCAATCCGGCCAGCCTGGCGGCGATGTGGACGCCATCGACCTTTGCCGACGGGCGCCCGGCGCCGTGGGCCTTGGGCTGGCCGGCGATCCGCCGCGGCCCCGGGGTGCAGCGCGCAGTGGCCGGCAATGGCGGCGGACGTTCGGCTTTTTATGTGTATCCCGACGACGACCTGGCGGTTATCATCTTGACCAACCTGGCCGGGGGCCGGCCGGACCAGTTGATCGACACCGTGGCCGGTTTTTATGTGCCGGCCCTGCGCAAGAGCGCCGTGCGCTGAACCGCACGCCAGAGAAGCGAAGGCGGCCGCGCCTGTGAGGCCGGAACGGCGCCGCAAGCCGGAACGCAGGTTAGAACGAAAGCCGGGACAAAAAAAAGCCCGCTGTGAAGCGGGCTTGAAATCCAATTCTTTTTGAGGAGAGTTGGAGGAGACAGGTGCAATTATGCTGCGCTACAGCATATCAGGCCAATTTATCTTTGGAATATCAGTTATGCCTTTTGCAAATATCACCTTCACAAGCCCTCGATCGCCTTACTTTTCGCGGCACAGCACGTTGACGTTGGTCACCTCGGCATCGCCCATTTCGCCGATGCCACGGTCCACCGAGCAGACCAGCTTGCCGCCGTCCGGCTGTTGCAGGACCGACACGCCGTAGCTGGTGCCGAAGGCGATCGCACCGCCGAATTTATACGTTTGCGCATCCTTGGCGACGTTGATCCTGTCGCTGCTGCCGTTGATCAGCACCAGGTTTTCGCCGACATACGGCTTGGCCGCGCCATCGGCGCCGACGATCTTGACGTTGCCGCCGATCAGATAGGTGTAGTCCCTGCAAGTAATGGTGACGTTGATGGCAGCCTGGCGCCCGGCGGTGTCTTTGCTGTTGTCCGGGGTGCAGTCCTGGTGCAGCGCGCTGGTTTTCACCTTCACGTCGTACTGCACGCCGTATTCGATGGCGTTAGGAAAGCGGAAGCTGGTGGCCTTGGCATCGACCGGCAGGTCGTTCATGCCGATATTGCTCAGGACCAGGCCAGAGTGCTTCAGATTGACGACTTTGCCTTCGACAGGGAAGGTCGCTTTGCCGCCGCACGCGGCCAGGCCCAGGGCGAGGGTCAGCAGCAGCGAATGGCGCAGGACGGATGACTTCATGAAATTCTCCAGAAAATAGGGCGCCGCCCGCTCGGGGGCGGCCGGGATCAGTTGCAGGTGATGAGGATGTTGTCGACGTCGGTCTTGCCCATGATGCCGATCGCGTTGTCGATGCGGCAGGTCAGGCCGGGCGGCTGCTGCAGCACGCTCAAGCCGTACGCCTGGGTTTCGCCGACTTGGCCAGGCATGGGTACGGGTTTCTTTTCATCGATGGGATCGACCCGCAGGTTGAATGTGCTCTGGTTGGCGCGAATGTTCAGGCGATGGGTGCCGTTGATGATCACCAGCGGCTCGGTGGTCAGGCCAACGATCTTGCCTTTGACATCGTGCGGTTTCAGGGTGCAGCTTACGCCGATCTGGCCGATGCCGTAGGTGCTCGACTTGCCCTTGCCGTTGACCATCTTGCAGGTGGCGTTCGAGGGAATCGATTTGAAGGTAATGTCGTACTCGGTATTGACGGCGATCAGGTCCGGGAACACGAAGCTGCCCGCGAACGGCTCGACCTTCAATTCCGGTCCACCCTTGTTCTGCAGCACCAGGCCGTCGATGGTGACGCCTTCGACGACGCCCCTCAATTGCATGGTGCCATCATCGTCGCCGCCGCAAGCGGCCAGGCTGAGCGCGCACGCAAGTGCCACGGCGGAACGCAGGTACAGATTTTTCATACTTTCTCCAAAACGAATGCGGGTAAGGTGGGGAGGCTGGGCCGCCGATGGGCAGCTTGATATGGACGTCATTTTAGAGCATTTGTCAACGCCGCGGCTCATTGCCTTGTATCGGGGTGTAAGGCCGCCGCCGTGGCGCTCCCGTCCTGGTGCGCGCGCCCGACAGTCCGGTTGATTTTCAGGCTGTGCCTCGCTATGCTGGAAGCGGACCAACTACCGAGAAGAACATGCCGACCACGCCACGCCGCACCTGGCCCAAAGCCATCCTGTTCGACCTGGACGATACGCTGTGGCCGATCGCCCCGGTCATCCTGCAAGCGGAGCAAACCCTGCACGCCTGGCTGCACAGCAACGCGCCCCGGGTGGCCGAGCGCTTCACCATCGACGCCCTGCGCCAGGCGCGCCTGGCCTTGCTGGCGCAGCAGCCCGAATTCGAACTCGACCTGGGCGCCTTGCGCCGCGCCGGCCTGCTGTCGGCCTTCGAAGCGGCCGGCGAAGACGCGGCCAAGGTCGAGCAGGCCATGGTCCATTTCTATGCCGCGCGCAATGCCGTCATCCCCTACGACGACGTGGTGCCCGGCCTGTTGCGCCTGAAAGCCCGCAGCATGCTCGGCTCGGTTACCAATGGCAATGCCGACCTGCAGGCGATCGGCCTGTCGCACCATTTCAAGGTGTCGGTGGCGGCCAGCCAGTTCGGCCGCGCCAAGCCCGACGCCGCAATTTTCCTGGCCGCCTGCGCCGAGCTCGGGGTCGACCCGGCCGACGCGGTGTATGTGGGCGACGATGTGCTGCTCGACGTGCAGGGCGCCCAGCGCGCCGGCCTGCGCGCGGTTTGGCTCAACCGTACCGGCAGCGAGCGCCACCTCGAGCACGGCGTGGCGCCGGACGCCATCTGCCGCAGTTTCGACGAGCTGCTCGACTGGCTCAAGCGCGAGCACGACTGAGGCGCCGAATGCGGCGCATGCGCCGCGCCTGCCACATAAAGCCCCGCCACGCTGGCGAACGTGCATAATAAGCGGATCAGCACTTGTGCTTGGCCTTGTTTTTGTCCTTACCGCCCCTCACCTAGAATCATGCAACTCGATACCCGCGCGCAAACGCTGCTCAAAGCCCTGGTCGAACGGTATATCGCCGACGGCCAGCCGGTGGGGTCGCGCGCGCTGTCGAAAATCTCCGGACTCGACCTCTCGCCCGCCACCATCCGCAACATCATGGCCGACCTGGAAGAGCTCGGCTATGTGGCCAGCCCGCACACCTCGGCCGGCCGCATTCCGACTCCGCGCGGCTACCGCATCTTTGTCGATACCTTGCTGACTGTGCAACACCTCGACGAGCACGCGGTCGACGCGCGCCTGCGCCTGCCGGCCCAGCAGCCGCAAAAGATGATCGCCAATGCGGCGCAGATGCTGTCGTCGCTGTCGCAGTTCGCCGGCGTGGTGCTCAGTCCGCGGCGCGAATCGGTGTTCCAGCAGATCGAATTCTTGCGCCTGTCCGAAAAGCGCATCCTGCTTGTCATTGTCGACCCGCGTGGCGACGTGCAGAACCGCCTGCTGTTGACCGAAGCCGACTACACGCCGGCGCAGCTGGTGCGCTCGGCCAATTACATCAACCAGAATTACGGCGGCCTGTCGTTCGACGACGTGCGCACGCGCCTGACCAAGGAACTGCGCCAGTTGCGCGACGATATGGGCAGCCTGATGCAGGCAGCGGTCGAAGCCGGCAGCGAGGCGATGACCGACCAGTCGGACGACATGGTCATTTCCGGCGAGCGCAACCTGTTGAGCGTGTCGGACCTGTCGTCCAACATGAGTTCGCTGCGCCAGATGTTCGACATGTTCGAGCAAAAGACCGGGCTGATGCAGTTGCTCGATGTGTCGAGCAAGGCGACCGGGGTGCAGATCTTTATCGGCGGCGAGTCGAACCTGGTGCCGATGGATGAAATGAGCGTGGTGACCGCGCCCTACGAGGTCAACGGCAAGATCGTCGGCACCCTGGGCGTGATCGGGCCGACCCGCATGGCGTACGAGCGCGTCATTCCAATCGTCGATATCACCGCCAAGCTGCTCTCGAACGCGCTCAGCCACTCGTGAGCGTAGCGCGGCGCGGCGCAGTAGCTTGGTCGAGGTTCCCCTTAGGTTTTGTGGGGGCAGGCTGGCTTGACGCAGTTGCCGTAGATCGCCAGCGCGTGTTCGGCAATCTTGAAGCCGCGCTCGACCGCCACCTTGTGCTGGCGCGATTCGATCTCGTCGTCGTAGAACTCTTCCACCCTGCCGCAGTCGAGGCACACCAGGTGGTCGTGGTGGGAGCCGGCGTTGAGCTCGAAAATCGCCTTGCCGGTTTCGAAATGGTTGCGGTTGAGCAGGCCCGCTTGCTCGAACTGGGTCAGGACGCGATACACGGTGGCCAGGCCGACATCCATATTATCGGTCAACAAAATCTTGTAAACGTCTTCTGCGGTCAGGTGGCGCACCTCGCTGTTCTGGAAAATCTCGAGGATTTTCAGGCGGGGCAGGGTGGCTTTCAGGCCGCTGGCTTTGAGGTCGCTGGGATTGTTACTCATGTTTGTTACTCGTATATTGGCGTAGTGCTTTATCATATAGCGTTTTAGACGGAGGTGCCTAGGCTTCCGTACAACGATTTGAGGTCATCTATGCCTGTCGATACTGCCGTTTTGCCCCGTTTTAGCCTGCGCGCGCCCCTGATGGCGACCTTGGCCGGGGCCGTCCTGAGCCTGTCCGGCTGCACCATGTTCGGTGGCGCCAAGGATCCCGTGGTCCCGGTCAGCGCCTCGCCCGACGCCGGCGCCCAGACCGTGCAGGCCAGCAAGCTGCAAAAGTTCCTGTGGATCTTCTCGCCGTATCGTCCCGACATTCAGCAAGGTAACTTCATCTCCCAGGAAATGCTGACCCAACTCAAGGTCGGCCAGACCCGCGAGCAGGTCAAGTTTCTTCTCGGCACGCCGCTGCTGACCGACATCTTCCACGCCGACCGCTGGGACTTTCCGTTCTACCTGGCGCGTGGCGATGGCGAGCTGACCAGCAGCCGGGTCACGGTCTACTTCAAGGATAACAAGGTCGAGAAATTCGACGGCGGCAACCTGCCGACCGAGAAAGAATACATCGCGCGCATCGCCGGTCCGTCCAAAGTGGCCGCCAAGCAAGCGCCGAAGCGGGAAGAAGCCGGTTCGGCCTCGATCAAGATCACTAAATAAGTCATTCCATACCAGCGCACCGGTAGCACGAGGGTCGGCACAATGAATCAGATGAAAATTGCAGTAGCGGGCGCCGACGGGCGCATGGGACGGATGCTGGTGGACGCGCTCGCCGCGGCGCCGGACGCCGTGCTGGCCGGCGCGCTCGGCCTGGCCGGCTCGCCCGCCATCGGCCAACTGGTCGGCCCGGCTCCCGGCGTGACGATCGAAGCGGACCTGGGCGCCGGCCTGTCTGGCGCCGATTTCCTGATCGACTTCACCCGCCCCGAAGGCACGCTCAAGCATCTTGCGTATTGCGCCGAGCACGGCATCAAGCTGATCATCGGCACCACCGGTTTCGACGATGCCGGCAAGGCCGCGATTGCCGCCGCCGCCGAAAAAACCGCAATCATGTTCGCTCCGAACATGAGCGTGGGTGTGAACGTCACCCTCAAGCTGCTCGAACTGGCCGCCAAGAGCATGTCCGAGGGCTACGACATCGAAATCATCGAAGCGCACCACCGCCACAAGGTCGATGCGCCGTCCGGCACCGCGCTCAAGATGGGCGAAGTCATCGCCGACGCGCTCGGGCGCGACCTGAAGGAATGCGCCGTCTATGGGCGCGAAGGCGTCACCGGCGAACGCGATCCGTCGACCATCGGCTTTGCCACCATCCGCGGCGGCGACATCATTGGCGACCATACGGTGCTGTTTGCCGGCACCGGCGAGCGCATCGAAATCAGCCACAAGTCGAGCAGTCGCGCCAGCTACGCCAGTGGCGCCCTGCGCGCCTGCCGCTTCCTGGCCGACAAGGCGACCGGTTTGTACGACATGCAGGACGTGCTGGCACTCAAGAACTAAGGCGGCGTCATGCCACCGGTCAATCATTTCAGCATTGCGCGCTACTGGGAACAGGGCGACGCGCTCAGCCACGCGGTGGCGTATGTGCTGATGCTGATGTCGCTGGTGAGCTGGTTTTTCATCCTGTCCAAAGCCTTCAGTACCTGGCGCGTGCGGCGCGCGGCGCCAGCGCTGGACGCCTTCTGGAGCGCCCCCACTCTGCAGGACGGCATCGCGCTGCTGGCCCTGGCCGACCGCGAGCGCATTTATCTGCCGCTGCCGGCGCAAGGGCTGGCCCACCTTGGGGCCGCCGCCACCCTGGCCGGCGCAATGAGCCGCGACGAACAAATCATCCGCGTGCTGCGCCAGGAAATCACGCGCGCCACCCATCGCATCGAAAGCGGACTGACCGTGTTGGCCTCGATCGGCGCGACCGCGCCGTTTGTGGGCCTGCTCGGTACGGTGTGGGGGATTTATCATGCGCTCTCGAATGTGTCCGCCGCCGGCAGCGTGCAGATCGACAAGATCGCCGGACCGGTCGGCGAAGCCTTGATCATGACCGGCTTCGGGCTGGTGGTGGCCATTCCCGCCGTCCTGGCGTATAACGGCTTGAACCGCCTGAACCGGCTCACGTTGGCCGAGCTCGACGGCTTTGCCCACGATTTGCATTCCTACTTCGGCAGATAAGGGGAACGGCATGGCATTCGGCAGCTTCAATCCATCGCGCCAGCAATCGATGATGAGCGATATTAACGTGACCCCGATGGTCGACGTGATGCTGGTGCTGCTCGTCATTTTCATCATGACCGCGCCGATGTTCACGCATGCGGTCAAGCTCGACTTGCCGCGCGCGCAGGCCGGCGCGGTGCAGCTGCAACCGCACACGGTGAGCATCGCCATCGACGCGCAGGGCTTGCTGTACTGGGGCGACGAGCGGGTCGATGCGGCCGGGCTCGACGCGCGCCTGACACAAGCGGCGCGCCAGGCGCCGCAGCCCGAATTGCAGCTGCGCGCAGACAAAAACACCCGTTACGAAGCCGTGGCCCAGGTCATGGCGGCGGCGCAGTCCCGAGGTCTCGGCAAACTGGGCTTCGTGATCGATCCACACAAGGAGAAATAATATGGCCAGTGCCGAACTGAATGGCGCCTCGATCCTCGGCTGGGATACCTTTCATTCCGAAAGCCGCGCGGCGTTCGGGTTTCCCGAGTATTACGCCAACACGATGGATGCCTGGGTCGATTGCCTGAGCTACCTGCGCGACGAAGACGGCATGACCCGCTTCCGGCTGAAACCGAACGAGGTGCTGGAGATTGTCGTCAAGGATGCGGCATCGATGCGCGAGCGCGTGCCCGACTTGCTCGACGAAATGACTTTCTGCATCGCCGGCATCAACGAGCGCTATGAGGATTACGGCGAGAAGCCGGCGCTGGCGCTGGTGTTGCGCTGAGCAGCCTGGTCGTTTTGCGTAGGGCGCGCGGGCAGCAAGTGCCCGTGCGCCTGATCCGGCTGATGCTCAGCGAACCTTCTTGAGGTCGAAATGCGGATTGTAGATCAGTCCCAAGGTATTGCCGAACGGATCCTTCAACTCGACCACCTTGATCGACTCGCCCACATCCTGGATGGCCGAGTGGATGCTCGCGCCCAGGCCGGTGATGCGTTCGACTTCGGCCTCGATATCGTCCACGCCCCAGTAGGCCACGCAGCCGGGCATGCCGGGTTCCCCCGGGTGCAGCCCCAGTTCGAAGCCGCCGATCTCGAAGCCGATGTAGAACGGCTCATCGAAGTAGGGCGCGGTGCGGAACACCTCGGTGAACCATTTCTTGGCCGCATCCATATCCTGGACCGGGTAGCAGACTGTGCGCATTCCGTTGATCATGATTGTCTCCTGTGAGTGCAAAGCAGCATCGTGCCACGGCGCGCGCCGCTTGTATTGTAAAAATGTAAGGCGGTCAGCTCAGGTCCGCTTTCGGCTAAAAAGGTCGATTGCGCCTGCTTGACCACAAGCCGTTTTTGAATGTCAAAAAGTTATGTTAGATAACTCCCCAGAGAGCAAGATACTCATCAATGCCTGCTTTCTCATCGAGAAATTGCAGAATGAACTAAACAATATCCTGTCTTTTTCAAGTGATCAGCTAAGCCGATGGCATTCGCAGAACGAGGTTCGCCTGGCTCTACTGCTTCAGTTCGCTGAGCAAACTCGGCTTCCTGAAGAATCCTGTGAACGCATTCGGAAAAACGTCTGCATGCTTCATAAACCGCTGACAGGCGCCGTCGACATTTCCGCCGATGACATCGGTAAAACATCTGCCTTGCTCCGTGAAATCGACAATGAGGGGTTCTGCTGCCCGATGATATAAAACTTGCCCCGCCCTGTGTCAATATTGGATCGGCGCCAACACCTTCACCGGCTTGCAGGTCTTCCAGTTGCAGTTCCAGTTGTTCGATCTGGTGATCAAGCGTCTGGTTCCCATCAAAAAATTAGGGGAACGACTTTGCCAGCGACTATTCGCGACGTACAGACGGTGCCGGGACGATGCACACGCTCAGGCCCGCGCGGCGAACGATTCCGGCGTGCTGCCCGACAATTGGCGGAATTCGTGGATCAGGTGCGGCTGGTCGTAGTAGCCCAGCTCGAGCGCGAGGCTGGTCCAGTCGAGCTGCCTGGGGTCGCTGGCGGCGCGGATGCGCGAGCTGGCCTGGCGAAAGCGGCATACGCGCGCGAACTGCTTGGCGCCCAGGCCGACCTTCGCGCGGAACTGGCTGGACAAATGCTGGCGCGACACGCCCAGCTGCGCGGCCAGTGTCTCGATGCGCAGGGAACCGTGGGAGCGTTCGATGGCGCTCACGGCCGCGTCGGCAAGGCCCGGTTTGATGTCGGTCGCCAAGCTGCGCAGGCGCTGCAGCAGCAAGCGTTCGACCGTGGCGACGGCCTGCGTATCGGAGAGGTCGCGCGACCATAGGGCATCGGTGAACTGGCGGGCTGTGGCGCCGTCCCACAGCGCGTCCAGCGAAGGATGCTGGTCGGCCAGTTCGTGCAGCGGCATGGTGAAAAAATGCGCGGCGGCGCCCGGTTTGAAGCGCGCCGCGATAGTGCGCACGGGCTGGAGCACGGGCACGTGGATGACCGTGCTCATCATGCCCGATACCCGGCTCAGCGCGGCCACATCCTGCCACAGGATATCCATGCAGTTATCGGGCAGCACCCGGTGCGTGACGGGGGAGGCGCCGGGCAGCACCTGGCAGGTCCACAGGCAAGCCAGATAGGGCGCCAGCGCGGGCTGGGGCGGGTGTTCCTGGTAGAGGACCATCAGGATGGCTGGGCAAGTGGACAGGAGGCTATTTTACCGTGCCAGGGCGGCGTTCAGGCCAGCAATCCGGGCCAGAAAGTTTTCAGGAATATCGGAATAATCAGGCTGAAAAACAGCGCGCTTACCCACCTGTATTGGGCAAGATCGTTCTTGATCGAGTCCACGCTGGCGCTCAGCCGATCGATTTTGGCTTCAAGGTCAGTCCTGACCTTGTCGATTTTCCCGTCGAGTTGCCTGATATCGGCACTCAGCTCAGTCTTGACCTTGTCGATTGTCCCGTCGAGTTGCCTGATATCGGCACTCAGCTCGGTCCTGACCATGTCGATTTTTCCGTGGAGTTGACCAAATTCGGCACTCGCATCGGTGCGTATCCTCTCTGATTTTCCGTCGAGAAGGCTGATTTTGGTGTTGAATTCGCCTCTGAAGGTGTCGACTTTGGCGCCAAGCTCGGTCTTGGTCGAATCGATCCGCGATGTGAGCCGATCTTCGGTATGCAGAAGATCACGCTGCAAGTCGTTTTTGGTTTGCAAAAGGTCGGCTTCCGACACAACCTCGCTCACTACCGCAGTCAGTGCTTTCGCATGTACATCTGCCTGGCTCCTTGGTACACCGCCCGATTCCAACTGCTGTGCATACCCTATTGCGTCGAATTTGATCGTCATGATGGCAATTTCCGGTAAAGCTTACGTAGCTCAGAAAAAATCCAGAAGATTTAGAGGGACCGCCATGCGCCGCGCTTGATCCTGCTTTCACGGGAAGAAAATTTTGATCGCCATGGCGATGTTCAGCGAAATGATCAGGCCCGACAAGCAGCGGCTAACGGTCAGATCATGTTCGATCGCTTTGAAGCGTGCCTCGAATTCGCGCCTCAGCGAGTCGACTTTTCCATCCACGCTATCGATTTTTGCATCCATGCGGTCGATTTTTGCAGTCAGTTCGGTTTTGACAACATTGATATACAAAACCACCCGCTTCTCGCTCTCTTCGATGTCGTGCCGCAGGCTGCTCTCCAGCCGCAACAAATCCTGCCGGCACACAAACTCGCCAACGACCTCAGTCAGTGCTGTTGCATGCACCTCTGCCTGGTCCCTGGGCACACCGGCATCTTCCAGCCGCTTTGTGTAGGCTAAGGCGTCGAATTTGCTTGTCATGTTGTTTAGACAGTAAGCCCGCCACATAGTTCAGCGAATTTTCGCCCCTTGCCCCCGGCCGTGCCCGGATACGGGATGTGCCAGTATAATGATCGGTTCATATTACTTTTGGCCGCGCCTGCTTGGCCGCACACATCATGCAAGATAAATATAGTCCCGCCGACGTAGAACAAGCCGCCCAAGCCCACTGGAAGGCCATCGATGCCTACAAGGCCGTCGAGAACGACCCGCGTTTCCCGAAAGGCAAGTACTACGCTTGCTCCATGCTGCCTTACCCGTCGGGCAAGCTGCACATGGGCCACGTGCGCAACTATACGATCAATGATGTGATGTACCGCTACCTGCGCATGAGCGGCTACAACGTGCTCATGCCGATGGGCTGGGACGCCTTCGGCATGCCGGCCGAGAACGCGGCCATGCAAAACAACGTGCCGCCGGCGCAATGGACCTATTCCAACATCGCCCACATGCGCGAGCAGATGGAGTCGATGGGCCTGGCGATCGACTGGTCGCGCGAAATGACCGCCTGCAAGCCCGAGTACTACAAGTGGAACCAGTGGATGTTCCTCAAGATGCTCGAAAAAGGCATCATCTACAAAAAGACCGGCACCGTGAACTGGGATCCGATCGACCAGACCGTGCTGGCCAACGAGCAGGTCGTCGACGGCAAGGGCTGGCGTTCCGGCGCGCCGATCGAAAAGCGCGAAATCCCGATGTACTACGCCCGCATCACTGACTACGCCGACGAACTGCTCGACTATGTCGACAACAAGCTGCCAGGCTGGCCGGAACGCGTGCGCGTCATGCAGGCCAACTGGATCGGCAAGTCGGTCGGCGTGCGCTTCGCCTTCCCGCACACCATCGCCAACCCCGCCGACGCTACTGGAAAAACGCTGATCGACGACGGCA
Source organism: Massilia sp. CCM 8734 (assembly GCF_011682155.1). Classification (NCBI taxonomy): domain Bacteria; kingdom Pseudomonadati; phylum Pseudomonadota; class Betaproteobacteria; order Burkholderiales; family Oxalobacteraceae; genus Massilia; species Massilia sp. CCM 8734. The sequence goes on along the minus strand of NZ_WHJI01000023.1, from coordinate 32,616 downwards.
AGATGTACGTCTTCACCACCCGCGCCGACACCATCATGGGCGTGACCTTCTGCGCCGTGGCGCCGGAACACGCGCTGGCGCAGCACGCCGCGCAAACCAACCCGGAACTGGCGGCCTTCATCGCCGAGTGCAAGCTCGGTAGCGTGATCGAAGCCGACATGGCGACCATGGAGAAGAAGGGCATGCCGACCGGCCTGTTCGTCACCCATCCGATCACCAATGAACAAGTCGAAGTCTGGGTCGGCAACTACGTGTTGATCACCTACGGCGACGGCGCCGTGATGGGCGTGCCCGCGCACGACGAGCGCGATTTCGCGTTCGCCAAAAAATACAATCTGCCGATCAAGCAGGTGGTCGCGGTCGAAGACAAGGAATATTCGCTCGACGCCTGGCAGGAGTGGTACGGCGACAAAGAGAGCGGCGTTTCCATCAACTCCGGCAAATACGACGGCCTCGATCACATCGCCGCCGTCAATGCAGTCGCTGGCGACCTGGCCACGGCCGGCCTGGGCGACAAGAAGATCACCTTCCGCCTGCGCGACTGGGGCATTTCGCGCCAGCGCTACTGGGGCACCCCGATCCCGATGATCCACTGCGCCGATTGCGGCGTGGTGCCGGTGCCCGAAAAAGACCTGCCAGTGGTACTGCCGGAAGACTGCGTACCGGATGGCAGCGGCAACCCGCTTAACAAACACGAAGCCTTCCTCAAGTGCGACTGCCCGCAGTGCGGCAAACCGGCGCGCCGCGAGACCGACACGATGGACACCTTCGTCGACTCGTCGTGGTACTACATGCGCTATACCTCGCCGGGCAGCACCGAGGCGATGGTCGACGCGCGCAACGATTACTGGATGCCGATGGACCAGTACATCGGCGGCATCGAACACGCTGTCATGCACCTGCTGTATGCGCGCTTCTGGACCAAGATCATGCGCGAACTCGGCCTGGTCAAGTTCGACGAGCCGTTCGTCAACCTGCTCACGCAAGGCATGGTGCTCAACGAAACCTACTACCGCGAACCGCAGCCGGGCAAGTACGTCTGGTTCAACCCGGCCGATATCGACCTGACCCTGGACGACAAGGGTCGTCCGCAAGGCGCCACGCTCAAGAGCGACGGCCAGCCGGTGATCATCGGCGGCACTGAAAAGATGTCGAAGTCGAAGAACAACGGCATCGACCCGCAAGCCCAGATCGGCCAGTACGGCGCCGACACCGCGCGCCTGTTCACCATGTTCGCCTCGCCGCCGGAGCAGACGCTCGAGTGGTCCGACAGCGGCGTCGAAGGCGCCAGCCGCTTCCTGCGCCGCGTGTGGGCGTATGCGTACGCACAGTCGCCGCGCATCGCTTCAAGCCTGGCCGCGACCGACAAGGTCGACGGCGGCGAAGCGCACAAGACGCTGCGCCGCGAACTGCACAAGATCCTGCAGCAGGCCGACTACGACCTCAAACGCATCCAGTACAACACGGTCGTTTCGGCCTGCATGAAGATGCTCAACACGATGGAATCGGCCAAGCTGGAAGATGGCGCGGCCACCGACGCGGTCATCGCCGAAGGCCTGTCGATCTTCCTGCGCGTGCTCAACCCGGTCGCGCCGCACATCACCCACGTGCTGTGGGAAGAACTGGGCTACGCCAAGGTCCACGGCGACATCCTCAACGTGCAGTGGCCGCAGGTCGATCCGGCCGCGCTGGAGCAGGCCGAGATCGAGATGATGATCCAGGTCAACGGCAAGCTGCGCGGCTCGATCAAGGTCGCCAAGGATGCCGACAAGGCCTCCATCGAAGCGATGGCGCTCGCGTGCGAAGCGGTGCAGAAGTACATCGAGACGCCGCCGAAAAAGGTGATCGTGGTGCCCGGCAAATTGATCAGCATCGTGGTGTAAGCGATGACCATTCTCCGCTCCGCCACAGTGGCGCGCGCCGCCTTTGCCTTGATTCTGCTCGCGTCCCTGTCCGCGTGCGGCTTCCAGCTGCGCGGCTCGAACGGCCAGTTCAAGATGCCGTTCCACAGCATCTACCTGGCCTTCCCCGAAACGTCGGCCCTCGGCACCGAGTTGCGGCGCAACCTGCGCGGCGGCGACGACGTGAAGGTGCTCGCCGATGCGTCCAAGGCCGAAACCCTGTTCGACGTGCTGTCCGAGACGCGCGGCAAGCAGATCCTCTCGCTCAACGCCCAGGGCCGCGTGCGCGAATACCTGCTGACCTACACGCTGGTATTCCGCCTGCGCGACAACAAGGGCGCGGAACTGCTGCCGGCCACCGAAATCTCGCTCAAGCGCTCGATTACCTTCGACGAGAGCCAGGTACTGGGCAAGGAATCGGAAGAAGTGCTGTTGTACCGCGACATGCAGACCGACCTGGTTCAGCAGATCCTGCGCCGCCTGGTGGCGGTCAAGCCGACATGAGCATGCGATGCAGCTGAGGATTGACGCGCTCGAAGGGCACCTGGCCAAGACGATCGCGCCGCTGTACGTGATCGCCAGCGACGAGCATCTGCTGGCGCTGGAGGCGGCCGACAAGATCCGCCGCGCGGCGCGCGCCAACGGTTACTCCGAACGCGACGTGCTGACCGTGGAGCGCACCTTCAAATGGGGCGAGCTGCTGGCCGCGAACCAGGCCTTGTCGCTGTTCGGCGACAAGAAGCTGATCGAACTGCGCATCCCGACCGGCAAACCGGGCAAGGATGGCGGGGCGGCGCTGCAAAGCTACGCCAAGGATCTCAGTCCCGACAATCTCACGCTGATCACCCTGCCCAAGCTCGATTGGCAGACCGCCAAGGCGGCCTGGGTGGGCGCGCTGCAGCAGGCCGCCGTGTACATCGAAATTCCGGCCATCGAACGCCCTCAGCTGCCCGGCTGGATCGGCACGCGCCTGGCAGCGCACGGCCTCTCCGCCGACCGCCAGTCGCTCGACTTCATCGCCGACCGGGTCGAAGGCAACCTGCTGGCGGCGCACCAGGAGATTCAGAAGTTGGCCCTGCTGCATGACCCCGGCAAGCTGACCTTCGAGCAGGTGCACGACGCGGTGCTCAACGTGGCGCGCTATGATGTGTTCAAGCTGTCCGAAGCCATGCTGGCGGGCGATTGCGCCCGCCTGGTGCGCATGCTCGAAGGCCTGAAAGGCGAAGGTGAGGCGCTGCCGCTGGTTTTATGGGCGGTCGCCGAAGAAATCCGTACGCTGTTAAAATTGAAATCCGGGATGGCGCAGGGACGGCCGCTCGGCGTGCTGCTCAAGGAACACCGCATCTGGGGTCCGCGTGAACGCATGATGGAACCTGCGCTGCGCCGCATCGCGTTGCCAACCCTGGAAGGCGCGATGCGCGACGCCGCGCAGGTCGACAAAATGATCAAGGGCCTGCGCGCCAAAGGCTTCGCCGGCGACGCCTGGGATGCGATGCTGCAGCTGGCCTTGAAAGTAACGCGCGGATAGAACGCAGCGGCACGCTACCATGGTGCCGGCGCGATCGACGCGCTTCACCTAGACGAGATAATGAACATTACCGAATACATGCAACAGGTCGGCCAGCGCGCCCGCGCCGCTTCGCGCGCGATGGCAAGGTCCGACAGCGCCAAGCGCAACCGCGCGTTGCTGCTGATCGCCGACGCCATCGTGCGCGACAGCGCGCTGCTGCGCGCCGCCAACCAGCTCGACCTCGATGGCGCCGCCGCCGCCGGCCTGGCGCCGGCCATGCTGGACCGCCTGCAACTGTCGGACAAAGCCATCGACACCATGGTCGAAGGCTTGCGCCAGATCGTCTCGCTGGCCGACCCGATCGGCGAAATCTCGAACATGAAGTTCCGCCCGAGCGGCATCCAGGTGGGCCAGATGCGCGTGCCGCTGGGCGTGATCGGCATCATCTACGAAGCGCGCCCCAACGTCACGGTCGACGCGGCGGGGCTGTGCATCAAGAGCGGCAACGCGACGATCCTGCGCGGCGGCTCGGAAGCGATCAACTGCAACCGCGCGCTGGCCAGGATCGTGGCCGAGGGCCTGGCCGGCGCCGGCTTGCCGGTCGACGGCGTGCAGATCGTCGACACCACCGACCGCGCCGCCGTCGGCGCGCTGATCACCATGCCCGAGTATGTGGACGTGATCGTGCCGCGCGGCGGCAAAAGCCTGATCGCGCGCCTGATCGCCGAAGCCACGGTCCCGATGATCAAGCACCTGGACGGCATCTGCCACGTCTACATCGATACCAAGGCCGACCTGGAAAAAGCGGTGGCGATCGCGTTTAACGCCAAGTGCCACCGCTACGGCACCTGCAACACCATGGAAACCCTGCTGGTCGCGCGCGCCATCGCGCCAACCGTGCTGCCACGCCTGGCGCAGCTGTATGCGGGCAAGGAAGTCGAACTGCGCGCCGATCCGGAATCGTTCGCGCTGCTGGCGGGTTACCCGCACCTGGTGGCGGCCGTGGAAGAAGACTGGTCCACCGAATACCTGGCGCCGGTCCTGTCGATCAAGCTGGTGGACGACATGAACGCGGCGATCGACCATATCAACACCTATTCGTCGAAGCACACCGAAGCGATCATCACCGAAGACTACAGCGACGCGCTGCGCTTTTTGCGCGAAGTCGATTCGGCCTCGGTGATGGTCAACGCCTCGACCCGTTTTGCCGACGGCTTCGAATATGGCCTGGGCGCCGAAATCGGCATCTCCAACGACAAGCTGCACGCGCGCGGCCCGGTCGGGCTGGAAGGCCTGACGTCGCTCAAGTACGTGGTGTTCGGCCACGGCGAAGTGCGCCCTTAACTACTTTGGATTGCCATGCTCTGGATTAAAGCGTTTCACATCGTCTTCATCGCCTCGTGGTTTGCCGGGCTGTTTTACCTGCCGCGCATTTTCGTCAACCTGGCGCAGGAAACCGAAACGGTGGCCACCGCGCGCTTGCTGCTGATGGCGCGCAAGCTGCTGCGCTTTACCACCATGCTGGCGGTGCCGGCGGTGCTGCTGGGGGTCTGGCTGTGGCTCGGATATGGCTTCAAAGGCGGCTGGATGCATGCCAAGCTGGCGCTGGTGCTGCTGGTGATCGGTTACCACCACGCCTGCGGCTCGCTCCTGAAAAAATTCGAGAACGGTGTCAATAAGCGCAGCCATGTGTGGTTCCGCTATTTCAACGAGGTGCCGGTGCTGCTGCTGGCCGCCATCGTGATCCTGGTCGTGGTCAAACCCTTCTGACGGGGGCTTCATGAGTAAAACGGTTCAGTATTTTTTCGCGCCGCAGTCGCCGTGGGCGTATCTGGGGCATGAGCGCTTCGTCGCCATGGCGCAGGCGCGCGGGGCGCTGATCGACATCAAGCCTTTCGACCTGGGCAAGGTGTTCAGCGTGTCGGGCGGGCTGCCGCTGGCCAAGCGTGCGCCGCAGCGCCAGGCCTACCGCCTGCAGGAGCTGGCGCGCTGGTCGAAGCATCTGGGCTTGCCGCTGATTGCGCATCCGACGTTTTTCCCGGTGCCGCCCGATGCGGCGGCGCGTTTGATCGTCGCTGCGCGCACCAGCCTGGGCGCCGAGGCGGCGCTGGGACTGACCGGCGCGATCATGCGCGCGCTGTGGGCCGAGGACAGGAATATCTCGGACGAAGACACGCTGGCGCAGATCGCCAGCGCCTGCGGGCTCGATGGGAAGATGCTGGTCAAGTCGTCGGCCACGGCCGGCGTGCAGGAACAGTACGACCGCAACACCGATGAAGCCATGGCCGCCAGCGTGTTCGGGGTGCCGTGGTACGTGGTTGACGGGGAGGGGTTTTGGGGACAGGACCGGCTCGATTTTGTGGAGCGGGCGTTAAGCTGATTCAATTCGTCGCACCACCACCACCCCGTCGTTCCCGCCGAGGGCCGCCTTGGCGCGGGAAGGACGGGAGAATTAACGATTTTTTACAACGGACAAAGGGTTCACCACATGCCATCATTTTTCTGCCCATGCCCACGCGGCATGGAAGCGGCGCTTGCCGAAGAACTGGGCGAAATCGCCCTGACCAGCACCACCATGAAGGTGCACAACCAGGTTCCCGGCGGCGTGCACTGCTCCGGCGACCAGACTGACGCGTACCGCATCAACCTGCACTCGCGCATCGCCTCGCGCGTGCTGATGCGCATGGCGCACGCCAGCTACGCCAACGAGAACGACATCTACGACCTGGTCCTGGCCCAGCCCTGGGAAGACTGGTTCGGCGTCGACCACACCATCCGCGTCGATGTCACCGCCGTCAAGTCGCCCCTGCGCAGCCTGGAATTCACCACGCTCAAGATCAAGGACGCCATCTGCGACCGCTTCCGCGACCAGTTCGACAAGCGCCCGTCGGTCAACACGCGCGAGCCGGACATGCGCATCGTGGGCTTTCTCGACAACCGCAACTTCACGGTCTACCTGGACACCTCCGGCGAAGCCCTGTTCAAGCGCGGCTGGCGTGAAGAAACGGGCGACGCGCCGCTGCGCGAGAACCTCGCCGCCGGCATGCTGCGCGTCTCCGGCTGGAAGCCGGGCACGGTGCTGTTCGACCCGATGTGCGGCTCGGGCACCATCCTAATCGAAGCGGCCCAGATGGTGCAGGGCATTGCGCCCGGCGCGCGCCGCAGTTTCGCGTTCGAGAAATTCCATAACTTCGTGGCCGCCCCGTGGCAGGACATGAAGAACGCGATCAAGCCGCTGCCGCTGCCAAGCGAGCCAACCATCTTCGGCAGCGACATTTCGGGCGACATGGTCGCCATGACGCGCCATAACCTGAAAATCGCCGGCATCGTCTTCGACGTGCCGCTCAAGCAGATCGAGGCCCAGGAAGTGAAGGCGCCGACCGAACAGCCAGGCATCCTCTTGACCAACCCGCCGTACGGGGAGCGGATCGGCGTGCGCGGCGACAGCACCATCCCGGCCGACGACATGTCGGTCGCGTTCTACTCGGCGCTGGGCACCACGCTCAAGCAGCGCTTCGCCGGCTGGACCGTGTTCCTGTTCACCGCCGACCTGACCTTGCCCAAGCTGCTGCGCCTGAAAGAAGCGCGCAAGACGCCATTCTTCAACGGCGCCCTCGAATGCCGCCTGTTCAGGTTCGACATGGTGGCAGGCTACAACCGGCGCGAAGAAGCCAAGCCAAAACCGGAGTAAGCATGTTCCCCAGTCCGCCGCCCAACCTGCCGCCGGACCCCGTCACGCCGGTGCCCCTGCCGCCCGTGACGCGGCGCGCGGTTCCCGGGATGGTGGGCCTGGCGACCCTGCTGGCCGGGCTGTCGATGTTGGGGCCCTTCTCGATCGACGCCTACCTGCCGGCCTTCCCCAACATCGAAGCGTCGCTGGGCGCGACCCCGATCGAAGTCCAGCAAACCCTGACCGCCTACATGCTCGCTTTTGCCGGCATGGTGCTGTGGCATGGCGCGCTGGCCGACGCCTTCGGGCGCCGCAACGTGGTGCTGTGCGCGCTGGTGGTGTTCGCCATCGGCACCTTCGGCTGCGCCGCCTCGCATTCGGTGCACTACCTGTGGATCTTCCGGATCATGCAGGGCGTCTCCGCCGGGGCCGGGGTGGTGGTGGGACGCGCCATCATCCGCGACCTGTACGACGATGCGCCGGCGGCGCGCCTGCTCTCCCTGGTGACGATGATTTTCACGATCGCGCCGGCCATTGCGCCCATCCTGGGCGGCTGGATCGTTACCTATTCCGACTGGCGCACCATCTTCCTGGTGCTGCTGGCCTACAGCGTGATCCTGTTCGTGTACTGCTACCGGCGCCTGCCCGAAACGCTGCCGCCTGACAAACGCCAGGCCTTCAATCCGCGCTACCTGTGGCAGAACTACAGCGCCATTTTCAGCTCGCCCCTGTTCCACATGAAGGCCGGCATCGTCGCCCTCAACTTCGCCGGCCTGTTTTTGTACATCTCGGCTGCGCCGGTGGCGCTGCCGCTGCACCTGCGCCTCGGACCGGACCAATTCGGATGGCTGTTCATTCCCTCGGTGGCCGGCATCTTCCTGGGCGCGCTCACGGCCAACCGCATCGCCGGCAAAATGAGCTTCGCGCGCCAAATCGGCATCGGTTTCGGCTTCCTGCTCACGGCCGCCAGCGCCAATCTGTTGTATCACAGCGTCTTTACACCGGCGCTGCCGTGGAGCGTGGCGCCGATGTTTTTCTACACCTTCGGCATGTCGCTGATCGCGCCCGGCGCCACCCTGCTCGCGCTCGACCTGTTCCCGCACATCCGCGGCACTGTCGCCTCGTGCCAGTCGTTCGCCGTCACCCTGCTGGGCGCACTGGTGGCGGGCGTGATCGCGCCGTTCTTGTCGCACTCGATGCTGTGGCTGGCCATGGGCCAGGTCGGTTTCGCCTTGTGCGCGCTCGGCTTGTGGGTGGCCTCGCGCATGTATCACCGCAGGCGCCCGGCGGCCCTGGAATCGTGACGCGCAGCACCACTTGACAATAAAAAGTTTTGCTTTGAGTAACGTTCCTCGGGTCAACATTCGTGCATATATGCTAAGATAGCCGTTTTTAAAACCTGACACGCTGCCCAAATCCCGCGCGCGACAGGCGTATTTGATTTTCGTCGTGGTCGCATCGCGTTGCGCGCCACCTCCAACCATCGACCATTTGGCGGCAGTTTTCGACACCATGCAGCATTCGGACAACGATCTTCGCAAGCGGCCCGGGCGCGCCCCGGCGCCCCTGTTTTCCGCACCTGCCGGGCAAGTGCGCGTTGCGGATGCGGACGATGGTTTCCGCTTAAGGTTCCAATGAACGACAATCCCGCCAGCGCGCTGTCGCAGACCGATGCTTCTTTGAGCGAGGCCGATGCCCAAGCGCAGCCGCGCATCCTGCTGATCGACGACGAGCCGCGCCTGCTGTCGGCACTGCACGAGCTGCTGCGCGACCGCGGTTTCGAGCTGGTGACCGCCAGCAGCGGCGCCGAGGCGCTGGCGCAACTGAGCGCGCGCCGCTTCGACCTGGTGCTGCTCGACCTGCGCCTGCCCGATATGAGCGGCCATGAGATCATGGACTTCATCAACGAGCGCGACATCGACGCCGACGTCATCGTGATGAGCGGCGACGTCGGCATCGAGGCGGCCATCGGCGCCCTCAAGCGCGGCGCCTACGATTACCTGCGCAAGCCCTACAGCCGCGAAGAGATGCTCAAGACGGTCGGCAACGCACTCCAGCAGCGCAGCCTGGCGCTGGACAACGAGCGCATCGCCTCGCAGCTGGAAAACTCCGAAAAGCTGTACCGCTACCTGGTCGACAGTTCGCCCGACATCATCTACACCCTCAATCACGAGGGGCGTTTCACCTTCATCAACGACCGCGCCTTCCAGTTGCTCGGCTTTGCGCGCGAAGACCTGATCGGCCAGCACTACACGATCCTGGTGCACGATGAAGACCTCGAACGCGCGCGCTATGCCTTCAACGAGCGCCGCGTCGACGAACGGGCCTCGCGCAACGTCGAACTGCGCCTGAAGTGCCATGCGCGCGCCGGCCAGGACCGCCAGTTCAACACCACCCTGATGACCATCTCGCTCAATTCGATGGGCATGCATGTGCCGGATAACGACGTCAGGAAGCTCGAGTTCTATGGCACCTACGGCGTGGCGCGCGATATCACCGACCGCAAGCGCGCCGAAGAAGTCATCTCGTACCAGGCTTACCACGACATCCTGACCGACCTGCCGAACCGCATGCTGTTCAAGGACCGCCTCGGGCTGGCCATCATCCAGGCCAAGCGCAAACTGACCGAGCTGGCCGTGATGTTCATCGACCTCGATCGCTTCAAGCTGGTGAACGACACGCTCGGCCACGTCAAGGGCGACGAGCTGCTGCAGCAGGTCGCGCTGCGCCTGAAGCAATGCCTGCGCGACGGCGACACCCTGGCGCGCCAGGGGGGCGACGAATTTACCATCGTGCTGCCGGAACTGGCCGGACGCGGCGAAGCAAAAGCGATCGCCGAGCAATTCCTCGCCTGCCTGCACCTGCCGTTCGACCTCGATGGGCACCAGGTGCACATTTCGGCCAGCATCGGCATTGCGATTTATCCGGGCGACGGCGAGTCGATCGACGAGCTGCTGCGCCATGCCGACATCGCGATGTACCAGGTCAAGGCGCTGGGCAAGAACGGCCAGAGTTTTTATCACAACTCGATGCTCGACGTGTCGCACCAGAAGATCGCGCTCGAACAGAGCCTGCGCAAGGCGCTCGAGCAGAACGAGCTGGAAATGTACTACCAGCCGCAGATCGACGTGATCACCGGCCGCATCATCGGCGCCGAAGGGCTGATGCGCTGGAACCATCCGCAGCGCGGCCTGTTGACCGCCAACGAGTTCCTGCCGTTCGCCGAAGACAATGGCCTGATGCTGCCGATTTCGGACTGGATGCTGGGCGCCCTGTGCCGCGACATGCTGGTCTGGAACGAGAACGGCGGCGAATCGATTCGCCTGTCCTTGAATTTGTCGCCGCAATACCTCGACCGCGGCGACTTTTTCGAGAAGATGCGCGGCGCGCTGCTGCGCTACGGGATTTCGCCGGCCCAGATCGAAGTCGAAATCACCGAAAATATCTGCATCCGCAATCCGCAGTACGCGATCGAGCAGTTGAACAAACTGTGCCAGCTGGGCGTATCGGTGGCGATCGACGATTTCGGCACCGGTTACTCCTCGCTGTCCTACCTGCACCGCTTCCCGATCCACACGATCAAGATCGACCAGTCGTTTGTGAAGGAAATCCACGACGAGCAGGGGCATTATCCGGTCATCCTGGCGATCATTTCGATCGCGCGCGGCCTGGGCCTGCATTTGATCGCCGAAGGGGTGGAAACCGAGGTGCAGGCGCGCTACCTCAAGTCGAACGGTTGCCTGACCATGCAGGGCTACCTGTTCCACCATCCGATTTCGCTGGGCAGCTTCCTGGAAGTGCTGCGGGAACAGGAAGTCCAACTGGCGGCCTGCCGCGCCACCTTGCCGCAGGCCAAGCGCGCGTAGCAATCCTGCACAGGCGCGCCGCGCGCGTGCCCCCGTCCATGGGAATGGTGTACCATACTGTATATACATACAGTGAAGCGCCAAGCCCATGGAACTGACCGACAAGCTCGAAATCCTCGCCGACGCGGCCAAATACGACGCCTCCTGCGCCAGCAGCGGCGCGCCCAAGCGCTCGTCCGAGGGCAAGGACGGCATCGGCGCCACCAACGGCATGGGTATTTGCCACAGCTATACGCCGGACGGGCGCTGCGTGTCCCTGCTCAAGATCCTGCTGACCAATTTCTGCGTCTACGACTGCCAGTATTGCGTCAACCGGCGCACCTCCAACGTGCCGCGCGCGCGGTTTTCGGTCGATGAAGTAGTCAAGCTGACGGTCGACTTTTACCTGCGCAACTATATCGATGGCTTGTTCCTCAGTTCCGGCATCATCCAGTCGGCCGACTACACCATGGAGCAATTGGTGGCCATCGCGCGGCAGTTGCGTGAAGTCCACAATTTCCGTGGCTACATCCACCTCAAGACCATTCCCGATGCCGACGCCGCCCTGATCGCCGCCGCCGGCAAGTATGCCGACCGGCTCAGCGTCAACATCGAACTGCCGACCGAGGGCAGCATCACGCGCCTGGCGCCCGAAAAAAGCGTGCACACCATCAAGCTGGCGATGGGCTCGATCCGCCGCAAGCTCGACGAAAAGGCGCAGGAGCCGCGCGCGCCCAAGTTCGCACCGGCCGGGCAGAGCACCCAGATGATCGTCGGCGCCGACGCCAGCGACGACCAGACCATTCTTAACACCGCCGAAACCCTGTACGGCAGCTACAAGCTCAAGCGCGTCTACTATTCGGCCTTCAGCCCGATCCCGCAAAGCCCCGACTCGGTGCCGGCGGCGCCCCCGCCCATGCAGCGCGAGCACCGCTTGTACCAGGCCGACTTTCTCATGCGCAGCTACGGTTTCAACGCGGCCGAACTGTTGCCGGCGGCCGGCAACCTGGCGCTCGACATCGATCCCAAGCTGGCCTGGGCGCTGGCGCACCGCGAGCATTTTCCGATGGACCTGAACCTGGCCGAAGAAACGATGATCGCGCGCGTGCCCGGGATCGGCCTGCGCAACGCCAAACGGCTGGTGGAACTGCGCCGCCTGCGCCGCATCCGCTACGCCGACCTGACCCGCCTGCGTTGCAGCATGAAAAAGATCGCCCCGTTCATCGTCACGGCCGACTACCGGCCGGCCTCGGACACCACCGCGTCCGAGGTGTTGCGCCGCTCGATGGCCGAGCACTCACCACGGCAGCTGGATTTATGGGCGGAATTGCAGGCGGCGTAAGCGCGGCCGCGTCGGCTGCGGCCGGGCGTCCGGTGCTGGTCCACTCCTTCGAGCAGTGGCGCCACGCCGCGCGCGACTTGCTGGCGCACAAAGTGCCGCCCCATGCGGTGCAATGGATTTCGCACAAGGACGACGGAGATTTGTTTTCGCAGGGCGCGGAACCGCCGGCGATGGATGCGGTCCAACCTCACAGCAAGTCCACCATGCGCATACCGCGCCAGCTGATGGACATGCTGCAAAGCGCGGCTTGCTGCCGCGTGCCGAACCGCTGGGCGTTTTTGTACCTGGTGCTGTGGCGCTGGCAGCAGGGCGAAAAAGACGTGCTCTCGGCCGCCGACGAAGACGGCGCCCGCCTGCACGCCATGGTCAAGGCGGTGCACCGCGAGGAACATGACATGCATGCCTATATCCGTTTTCGCGAGCGCCGCGAAGACGCCGGTCCGCCCCGTTTCGTGGCTTGGTTCGAGCCGGCCCACGATGTGCTGCCGCAGGTGGCGCGCCACTTCGCCAGCCGCATGGGCAAGGTCACCTGGATGATCGCCACGCCCGAGGCCAGCGTGCTGTGGGACGGCGCCACCCTGCACAGCACCGGCCCGCTGATGCGCGGCCCGGAAGACATCGACGACGCCGGCGAAGCTTTATGGCTCACCTATTACCGCAGCATCTTCAACCCGGCGCGCCTGAATGCCGACCTGATGCACGGACACATCCCCACGCGTTTCTGGAAAAACCTGCCCGAAGGCGCGCTGGTGCCCGAGATGGTGTCGCAGGCGGCGGCCGGCGCGCGCAGGGTGGGGCAGACCCACAGCGTGGGCCAGCGCGGCGGCACCGTCATTCCCATCAGTGCCGCCAAGGCCCAGCCGCAGCGCGACGCGCCCAGCACGCTCGACCAGTGCCGCCGTTGCGAGCTGTGGCAGCACGCGACCCAGGCGGTCGGTGGCGTCGGCCCGGTCGAGGCACGCATCATGCTGGTGGGCGAACAGCCGGGCGACCAGGAAGACCTGGCCGGGCTGCCCTTCGTCGGTCCCGCCGGGCAACTGCTGGACCGGGCCATGGCCAAGGCCGAGCTGGACCGGCGCACGATCTACCTCACCAATGCCGTCAAACATTTCAAGTGGGAGCCGCGCGGCAAGCGGCGCATGCACAAGACCCCGGCCCAGCGCGAGGTGGACGCCTGCGCTTACTGGCTGGGCAGCGAGCTCGCGCAGGTCCAGCCCGAGGTCGTCGTCGCCCTGGGCAGCACCGCGCTCAAGGCGGTGACGGGCAATCCGCACGCCACGCTCAAGGAGGTGCTGGGCAAGCCCTTCCTGCACGAGGGGCGCTGGGTGGTGGTGGTCTACCACCCGTCCTACATCCTGCGCGTGCCGGGCGAGGACATGAAGGCGCAAGCCTTCGGCGTGATGGTCGACGGCTTTCGCCAGGCGCGCGAACTGGCGGCGGCGCCGGCGCCAGTGCCGTGAGGGCGCGCCGATAGCGACACCGGCCTCACACCATTGGCCGCAAGCCGCCCGCGCGCTCGCCGATGCAGCGCACCAGCGCATGGCTTGCCGCATAACAGGCCATCACGATGGCGCCCACCAGCGCATAACACAGCGGTCCCGGCTGTTGCATCAGGCGGTGGCCGAACAGGTCGGCGCCTATCGCGGTGAGCAGCATCATCAAAGGAAAATGAAACAGGAAGGCCACGCTGGCGCTGTCGGCCAGATGGCGGTTCAGCCTGGCGAAGAAGGAGGGCGCCGCGCCGCGCGCCACGGGCACCATCGGGCTGCGGTAGAGCACGCTGGCGACGGCGGCAAATCCCAAGCCGACCAGCACGTACTTCCAGAGCATCAGCAGTTGCCCCCAGGGCGCCGGCAACAGGTCGGTGCGGGCGCCGGCCAGGCGCGAAAACAAGATCGCCGCCGCCAGCAAGCCCCAGGCCGCCAGCGGGTGGAGCAGGGGCCGCGGCCACGGCCCGCGCAGGCCGACCGCCACGCCCAGCAGCCAGACCGTTAGCCAGGGCCAGAACGTCGGCGGCATCCACACCACCAGGCCCAGCAGAAGCGCAGCGCCGCCCGCCAGGGGCCACGGCGCGTGGCTGCGCCATGCGCGCCGCAGTACAAGTAGCAGGCAGCAGGACCACCACAGGTAGGCGTACAGATACAGCATGCCGTTGCTGCCGAAGGTGGGCGCCAGGGCCGGTTGCAGCATGAACAGATTGCTGTAAAAGGCGGACCAGCCGAGGGTGACGGTGCTAAAGGCGGGAAAGTCCGAGTACAAGCCCGAGCCGTTGAAAAAATGTACACCGGCGAGGTCGAGCAGGCCGCCCAGGGTCAGCACCGGCAACAGCGCCAGATGCGAGCGCCACCAGCGCGCGAGCAGCGCACGATCGCCCTGCGCGGTCGGCATGTGGCGCAAGAACAGGCCGACGAAGATGCCGTTGATCACGAAAAACACGGCGAAAGATTCGTGCCCCAGGCCGGTGAGGAAATAGAATGCCTGGTCGATGTACGAGCGCGCCTGCATGGCGTCGTAGTCGACGAACATGAGGAAGCGCACGTGATAGACGAGCGCCATCAGGGCGCTGATCCACAGCGACGTGTCGAGAAATGTTGCAAAGCGTCTGTTCATGTCGCGCTCCTTCGCAAGGCCCGGACGGTAGCCCGGCGGCCCATTGTCTATGCATGTGATCGGCGCTCGTTTGTGGTGCGACAAAGTCGCAGGCCTCCACCGGATAGTTGCAGTGACACGCTGCAAGTGTCGAAAACCGCCCGGCGTCGGGCGGGAGGAGCCTGGCGGGGCCGGGATCAGGGGGCAAGATGGCGAATGGATCGAAAACCCTTGGGTGCGGGGCGGCGGGGAGCTTATAATGCCTGCGACCGTTCAGGTCGTTCAAGCGTCCGAATCGGACCAGGAATGCGGCTGTAGCTCAATGGATAGAGTATTGGCCTCCGAAGCCAAGGGTTGTGGGTTCGATCCCCGCCAGCCGCACCATCAAGAAAAACCAGAGTTTCCCACCTTCATTTTGTAGTCGGGTAAACTTGTCGGTAGCAGTCAATCAAGCGTAGAATGCGTTGCACGCGGGTGTAGCTCAATGGTAGAGCAGAAGCTTCCCAAGCTTACGACGAGGGTTCGATTCCCTTCACCCGCTCCAATGAGAAATGGCTAAAATCTCGATTTCTCCGCTCCACAAAACGGCTGGCGCTCCACAAAACACCGAAAAGTTACTTTGTAGGCGCCACGATCTTGCCCCGGCGCAGGTAGTGCCGTTGGGTCGTTTTGACGCTGTCGTGCCCCAGCAGATCGCTGGCCGCCTGGTCGCCCCGGTCGTCTGAAGTATCGTCGGCCGCCTTCGCACGCAGGTCGTAGAACCAGAATTTCTCAATCTCATCCTTCAGCTCAGGCACCTCTTTTCGTGCTGCCGCTCGGGCAGTGTCGAAGTGTGCGCGCAGCGTCGGCGCGGTCAGGCGCTTGCCCTGCCTGTTCACCAGCAACGCGGCCGTCTTCATCTTGCAGCCCGCCTTTCTGACCTCAATACGGGCAAGCAGCGCCGCAAGTTCGCCGACGATCTGGATCCGCAGCGGCTGCTTGGTTTTCTCCTGGGTGACGATGAGGTGTCCGTCGATGATGTCGTGCTCGCTCATGCTGAGCGCGTCGGCCGGGCGCTGGCCGGTGAGGTAGGCCAGGTCCATGGCATCGCGCAGCGGCGCGCTGGCGTGGTCATGCACGGCCTTAAACACTGCGTCGGTGATATACACCGTTCGCTTGGCCAGTGAGTGCCCCTGGATGCCCTCGCATGGGTTTGGCAGGTCGGTATAGCCCCACCCGCGCGCCTTATTCCACATCGTTGAGAAAACGCGCTTGCACCGGTTCGCCGTGGTCGGCTTGTCCGCATGACCATCGAGGAACTGCCGGATATGCATCGGCTTGATCTTGCTCAGCGGCGCCTCGCCGAATGAGGCCATCAGGTGCTTGATGTCCGAGCGGTACATCTTGGCCGAGCTGGCGGCCAGCTTGGGCAGCGCATCGGTCAGGTACCGCTTCTGCACATCTCCGAACGTCGCGCCGGCGCTGGGGGCAACAACCACGTTCAATTCGGCGTACTTTTTCAGGGCCAGAATGAAGTCGTCTCCCAGCGCAATTTCCTTGCGTGGCTTGTCCTGGGTGTACATGTAGAAGTAGACCTTGCCGCTTCGTTGCTTACGTGGATGCATGTGCGGCGGCATATTCAGGTTACGTGTGTTTTTTCGGCCCATGGCTTATCCTCGGCATTACCCATTCCTTCTCGCGCGGCGCCTCTTTCCGCCCCTCAACTGCGGCGACGGTGACGACTGGCTGTCCAATGGCATTGACCCAGAAGGGCAAGCCCATCGTTCGCAACGCCTCGATTTGTTTCGACTGCCTGCGACGCCCGGTCAGCGTGACCAGTGCGTCTTTAGTGAGAAAAGTTTCCAATTATGCACCATTCCTTTTTATCATCGTTCAGCCGGTTGTGCTGGTACTGAATCACGGGGTTTCGCCGTCACCGGGCGTAGATCGAGAGCGCACCGCTTCACCTCGTCCGAATACCGGTGCTGGGAAGTCGCGTTTGAAACGCGAGCCCCTGACGCGCTCGACACAGCCGGATTCATGCTGCCGCTCGTGTGAGGGCGTCCAGCTCGTCGGCCACATCGGCCGCCATGCTGGCGCAGGTTTGCAGCGCATCCGCCCGGCTCTCAGGCTGCAAGATCGGGATCGCCGCCAGCAGCGCGCTGATCACGTTGGCCAGGCCGGCTAGGCGCTTGACGTCTGCTTCGTTGATAGCGGTCCTCATGCTGCACCCAGTTGGCGGTGGGCTACGCGCAGCGGTGTGGTATCTTTCTGGTCGTTCATAGCATGCTTTCAAAAATTTTGGCTGTGATAGGCCATCCGGCGTCTGCGCGTCGGGTGGCCTTCTTTTTTCTGTTGCCGGTGGCTGGCGCTGGTTACTCGATATCGCCGGCTGGCGGATCGTGCAGGTCGAGCATCGGCTGAGCCTGCTTCTTGAGTGCATCTTCCTCGGCCTCGTTCGCCTGCTTCTCGCGGCGCCTGGCGCCCAGCCCTTTGCCGTGATAGCTGCCACGCCGCTTGCTGTCCACTTCCCGCAGCTCTAAATCCATGCAGCGGTAGCGCAGGCCGTCGCGCTGGTTTTTAATGTACTTGGCCATGGCGTTGAAAGCGTCGATATAAGCCAGCTTGAAAACGAAAGCGCGGCGCCCCGTGAAACCCATCGCTAAGAGCGTGAATCCGTCCCTTGTCATGCGGTACGAGGTAGTCTCGATTGGCGCCCCGCCGCTTGGGTTTTGACGACTGGATACCGTCTCCTCAAAAATGAGGCGGCGGTCAGGTGGAAGTTGCGAGCGCAATTTGAGAATGGCCCGCACCACGTTGTCGTGACGCTTCTTGAAGACGGTCGCCACCATAGTCGCGTCAGTGCTCAGCTCATCGCCGTCGGCCTGGATGAAATCCAAAAAGTTTAGCACTGGCACCTTGATATCGGCGAAACGCTCGTCCGTGTGCTTGCCGGCCGCGTCCGCCAGCAGTTCATGCGGTTGACGGCTGCTCATCGCAAGCCTCCTTTCTTCGGATTGAAATCTCGGATCATCGCGATCATTGCTCGGTCGCCGCCGACGCTGTAGGTCACATCGCAGGCCAATTGCATCGTGCGGGCAGACTGCTCGCCCTTGCTGAGCATGGTGACCAGGATGTCGGCCTGGCCAAAACCAGCCCTTGTGGCGCGCGCCAAGATAGTGTCCACGTGCTCGCGAAGACCAGGTGCAGCCAGCTCCGACGGATCGTAGGCGTAGATCGCGACCATCAAGAATGATGCGGGCGCGGTGAGAACGTAGTGGTCGTCTTTTTTGACGAAGTGCTGGTGTGCGCTCATGCTGCGCCACCGGTTTTCGCATCGCAGGCTTCGTCGTGTAGGACTTGAATCAAGCCCTCCATTTCTTCGGCAAGTGTGACAAGCAGCCAGCGAGCGTCGCTCTTCACCGCCTCAGTCCAATCTTCGAATTCTGCGCTTGACGTCAGAAGCGCCAAGCTGTGAAGTTGACCGGCGCGCATGCCGGCGTAATCCGCCGCTTTTCCAGGTGCGAACGAAACTGTAGCGAGGCCTGCGATTTGGTAGCTTTTGTGCTCAGGAGCATCCAGGGACGGGCGGGCGGTCATGCTGCACCTCGGCATACAGGGCTGGCTTTTGCGAAAACGAGATCTTCAATCGCCCCGTGCCCATCCTTGATTTTTTCAAGCGACGAGCCCAGCAGCCGAGTGAACGCGTACAGGGTGTCAATAGTGTCTTTGTCGCACTCGCGGTATTCGAAGTCCTCCAGCCGGTTCGCGATCGCCGTGGTGAGCACTTGCGCGTCCATGCGCGCGGTATTGATTTCGCTGGCGGCCTTTCTTGCCGTATCCAGGCTGCTCGTGGCGGCCATCATGATGCGGCCCCTTCTACGCGCACCAGCGCTACAATGGCGTCTGCTCCCTCTTGCGCCACAACGGAGTTGCGGTAAACCGCCTTCAACAGCGCATCCAGGCGGAGCATCGTGCGGCCGACGTCGGGAACGATGCTGTCTCCGTAGTTGTCGATCTCCTCGAAACACATTTCGCAAAGGGTTTGCGCTGCTAAGGTATGCCCCTCAATATCAGTGGCATGTACGTCAATGCAGCGGAGCAGGGCTTGCGCACCGGCATTTGACTCGCCGCCGTGTGCCTGTGCCGTATGATCCGACGCAAGCATAAGTGGGTTCTTTACAAGATTATCTTGCGATCCGATTTTTGTGGTGTTAACATTCGTTCGTTGGGTCATTTTCTACTTTCAAATGGGTGTGTTGATCCACGCGGCCTCGGATGCGTCAACATCCTCGGCCACAACTTTCCTGTCTCACCAGGTGGTTGGAAAAAATGACAAGGATGGCCTGCCAGCCGTCCTTGTCAGTAGTATTTATCTATCTCAGTGCAAACTTTTCATCTTCCGTGTTTCCATCAGGACACTGCGGTTAGCATAGTCGATAGCGCCGCAAAAACTCAAAATATTGGAACTTTACTTTGGCATTTCAGCCAAACCCTCGGCGTGTTTAGTCGCACGAATTCCTGCCTCGATTAAAAAGAGGATCTCGGCGTTCATCGTGCGCAAGTTCGCCTGCGCACGGGCCTTCAACATGTCGCGCTGACCCTCAGAGTGAAAACGCAAGATGAAGCGGTCCTTGTCTGCGTGTGTTGATGCGCATGTATTTTTCATGATTTCCTAGCGTTATGCCTAGTTGGCACTAGTGACCAAGATATGCCTACTAGGCATCAATGTCAAGTCGGAAGCATTGAATATATTCCTAGTTGGCATCAAGATGCGACATGGCCAAAAAACCTTACCCCAGCGAAGTTCTTGACCGTTACATAGTCAGGCTTCCGAACGGAATGCGTGACCAGATTGCGCGCGCTGCCGAAAAAAATGGACGCAGCATGAACAGCGAAATTGTGGCTCGGCTTGCATATACGTTCGAAAAAGACCTGACCGACTGGGTTAGCGGCAGTTCAACAGAGCAGCCCGAGGCTGGCAAATACACGGAAATTGCTGACTTGATCGTCCAGCACCTCGAAAGGCGCTTAGTGTTCCAAATGAAGCCGGTAAAGCTATCTGATCCGCATAGCCCGCCTTCTGCTGAAGTCGAAACACCCGTCAAGCCCGCTCGGAAGCGCGTGCACAAGCCCAAGCCCTAACCGACCCGGTCCGGCGGATGGTGCAAGGGCAAGGCGAGCTGTGAGGTAGGACCTGTAACCGCGTTCTTGCGGGCCTGGATCTTCGCGAAGTGCTCTTCTGTGGCTGTGCGCTCGATCAACGGTGCTGATGCCTGCGCAGCTTGTTTCACGCCACCCTTGGTCAGTTCGGAATAATGCTTAGTGCCGGCAGCCTCGTTGTGAATGGAGTGCCCAGTCGAGATTGGCACCTTGTTTCTCACGGAAAGACGATATGCCGCAACGTGCAGAATTTCCTTGTCATCAGCAGTCGCTGGCTCAAGGTCAGGATCGACTTCAAACTGCTTGAAGTAGTGATCCTCGAGTGCTGAGAACGCATCCCATGCCCGATCGGTTTCGATCATCTTTGCATGCCTGGTCGCGCCACGCTCCGTCCACAAAATCAGGGAGCGCGTCTTCGCTGAAATTTGCAACCCTCTTAAAGAAGGTCGCAAATTTTTGAGAGCCCGGCCAGATACCTTGTAGTAGTGCAGCCCCGAGTCAAAACGAAGCGAGTTGCGGGCGAAGTTCTGCTGGATGTGCTTTGCCTCCGTTTCGTACAGCTGCGCCAAGAGCTCTGTCGTGATGACGTTTTGCCCATTCCATTGGATGCGTGGCAGCGCGGCTGCACGTACTTTGAGCGACTGCATGGTGACCTGCGGCCCGGCGGCATCGGCCAGCAAATCGCTTGGTGGGCGGCCGCTCATGCTGCACTTCCGACAAAGGCGGCGAGGTCGCGTGTCGCGTCAGCGGCCAGGCTAACGCAGGTTTCCAGGATCGCACGGCGCTCGACGGCGGGAAGGATATCAATAACGCTGAGAAGGGCAGCAGCTGCGCCAAGACGGCCACCAGCGGCTTTGATCTGCTCGGCAAAGCCGCCGGGGATTGATGCAGGGAGTGCGTTCGCGGGCACTTTGCTAATGCTGGTCGTGCTGTTGATGGTCATGTTCGCCTCAGGTCGATTGGACTGAAACAAACTGTACACAAGAAAATATGGCAAGGCAAGAAAAACTAGCAATTTTTACCTATTTTATTTTTCTAGCTCTCCCCATTCCCAAACATCAAAGGCTTGCAGTTGAGAAAGTATCGCATCCCTTTGACGCTTGGTAGTCAGCATATCAAAGGCCGCGCCAATTAACACAGCCTGAGGTGAAAGCGCTTTCCGACGCCGCTCTCTATCTTCGACCATCCCTTTTTCGATGTCAGTCAGTAAAGTGCTGAGTGACTTGAGCATTTCGTCGCCGAGAGCCGCCACCTTACTAACTGCTGCTCCATAGGTTAGAAATTCAGGAGATGTCTGCAGTGCGTCGGCAACCGCTTGCAGCCGTGATCGCTTAGGAGCAGTGCCGCCTTCTTTCTCCCACTGTTGAACAGTCTGCCAGGCAGAGACGCCGACCTTTTCCGCCAACTCTTTCATTGACATACCGAGTTCTTCACGGCGCTGCTTTATTCGAGTGTGTATGGTATCCATGGCGTGATCGTACACTAGATTAATAGGTGGCGCACGGAAAATGCTATCCAATGCTGGAAATTCTAGTATAGAATGAGGCATGAACGGAATCGACAAAACTATTGCGTACTTCGGCGGCCTTGCATCCGCCGCTCGGGCCCTCGGAGTTGGGCGTTACCAAGTTGTTCAGTCGTGGCGAGCTGTCAACCGTGTTCCGGCTGAGCACTGCACGCGAATCGAAGAACTGACTGGCGGGGAAATCCGCTGCGAAGAACTCAATGATCGGGTTGACTGGGCAGTAGTTAGAAACTCGCACTCGCGCCCCACCTAATCCCACTGCGATAAATATAGCCAACGCCACCGCTCATACGGCGGCGCAAGGCCCCTTTACGCCCAAATTTTGGAGAGCAGCATGAAGACCATCATCAAACGCACCGTCATGCACCTGTACTGCCGCGAGCTGATCAAGGGCTCGACGGTCATCCGCGCGTTCAACCGCTTTGCGCTGTGGAGCGCTTAATGTCGGAAATTTTGACCCTGCCTATTGGCATGATCAGCATCAGCGGCGGAACGCAATCACGCGTCGCGCTCCACCAGGAGACCGTGGACGACTACGCCGAAGTGATCCGCCTCGGCGGTGAGCTGCCTGCTGTGGTGGTCTTCAACGACGGCGAAAGCTCGGGTATGTGGCTCGCCGACGGCTTTCATCGTTTCCACGCGCATCGAGCTGCTGGCGCTGCTGAGATTGTCTGCGATGTGCGCGCCGGGTCGCAGCGCGACGCAATACTGTTTTCTGCGGGCGCCAACGTCGCGCATGGCTTGCGTCGCACGAATGACGACAAGCGCCGGGCCGTCTCGATCCTCCTTGGTGACGAGGAATGGTCGAAGTGGAGCGACCGCGAAATTGCCCGTGTCTGTGGCGTGGGCAATAAATTTGTTGGCGACGTTCGCGCATCGGTCTGTGTTCCGAACACAGATGAATCTCCGGTTCGAGTCGTTGTCCGCAATGGCACAACCTATGAGCAGAACACCGCCAACATTGGGAAGGCTAAAGCTGCGGCGCCAGCGCCAGTATCGAGCGCGGCCGCAGCGCAGTCCCCGGAAACCGCCTCGGCCAGCCCCATGCCTGGAACCGCAAAGCCCACACCTGCACCTGTACAGCCGGAACCGATGGACGTGGAGCCTGCACAGCACGTCGTGACTGAAATCGACGCTTTGCGCGAGCAGGTCGCGGAATTATCAGAAAGCCTGCGCGCTACGCTGGCCGACAACGAAATGATGGGTCGCGTGTTCGACGCGGACGACCAGCTCAAGGCCGCCATGGACGAGGCCGCACGCCAAAAGGCTATCGCTGTCAACGCCGAGCGCACCCTCGCCGCGAAGTCGGGCGAATTTATCGAGCGCGCCAAGGCTGTCACCTACTGGCAGCGCCGCGCAGAGAAAGCAGAGAAGCAACTCGCCCGCCTGGAGACCGCAGCATGACGCCGAACTACGCCAGCACGAAATTCCCAGTGCCCCGCCCATTCCAGACCAGCGCACGCGAAAAGCTGCGCGAAGGCTTCAAGGCCGGCCACCGGTGCCAGATGGTCATGAGCCCGACAGGCTCCGGCAAAACCATCCTGGCTATGTTCTTGACGCACGAAGCGCTTATGCGCGACAAGCGCGTCATCTTCGTGGCCGACCGCCGCACGCTGATTAATCAAACCTCCGAAGTGGCCGACTCCCTCGGGCTGATCCAGCATTCTGTGATGATGGCCGGCCACTGGCGCTTTGACCCTTCTCGCAACTTCCAGATTGCCAGCGCGCAGACACTCGCGCGCCGCTCCTGGCCCGATGCCGACCTGATTATCGTTGACGAGGCACACACCCAGCTCAAGGCAGTGACGGACCATATCCAGACCTGCCGCGCCGCCGTGATCGGGCTGAGCGCCACGCCGTTTAGCGCTGGCCTTGGCAAGCTGTATCACAACCTGGTCAACGCCACCACTATGCGCGACCTGACCGAATCGGGCGTACTGGTTCCAATGCGTGTGATGTCCTGCACGAAAGTCAACATGGAAGGCGCAGCTACAGCTGGTGGAGAATGGACCGACAAGGCGGCGCAGGAACGCGGCATGGAAATCGTCGGCGACGTGGTGCATGAGTGGATCAAGCACGCCGAGGGCCGCAAGACCATCGTTTTCGGCGCCACCATTGCGCACTGCGAAGCGATGGCGCGCGAGTTCAACACAGCCGGCATCATGGCTACCGTGTTCACCGCCGAGACCACCGAAGCTGAGCGCAAGGACATTCTTGCCGACTTTAAGGCAGCGGATACCGCACTACGCGTGCTCATTTCGGTTGAGGCGCTCGCCAAAGGCTTCGACCAACGCGACGTGAGCTGTGTGTGCGACGTACGCCCGCTGCGCAAGTCCCTTTCGACCGCAATCCAGATGTGGGGCCGTGGCCTGCGGGCGTCGCCAGAAACCGGAAAGACGGACCTGCTGTTGCTGGACTTCTCGGGAAACATCGTCCGCTTTGCCGAAGACTTTGAGGTGATCTATCACGAAGGCCTCGACGCCTTGGATATGGGCGAAAAACTCGACAAAACAATCCGCAAGGATGACGAGGAAGAATCAGACCACCCGGCCAACTGCCCACAGTGCCAGTTCGTGCCGTTCCGCAAGCGCTGCATGTCGTGCGGCTTTGAAATCATCAAGGAAAACTTGATCGAGCACGCCGCTGGCGAAATGGTCGAATTCAAGGTGGGCAAGGCTGTAGTCGGCAACAAGTTGGCGGTGTGGGAGCAAGCATGCACCCTGTGCCGGAATCAGGGCAAGCCGGAGACCGCCAAGGGCCGCGCGTTCCACCTGTTTCGCAGCATTACCGGCGCCGAGCCGAAAGGCCTGCCGAGCTTTGACGCAGTGCCAAACGTGCCTATCTCGCGGGCTGTCATGAACAAGGCCAAGGCCAATGCGATTGCTTACCGCGCGGGGCACAAATGACGATGCAGAAAGCAGTCAATGCCTTGTCGTTCGTGCCACCGCACGACCGCGACACATGGGTTCGCATGGGCATGGCGCTCAAGAATGAGTTTGCCGAGGATGGTTTTGACGCCTGGGACTCGTGGAGCCAAGGTGCCGATTCGTATCAAACCAACGCCGCCAAGTCGGTATGGCGCAGCATCAGCCCTGCCGGAAAAATCGGCATCGGCTCACTGTTCCGTGAAGCTGCGGCTAATGGCTGGCGCGACAACGGCGAGCATCGTGGCCCGCTGACAGAAATGGAACTCGCCGAGCATCGCCGCGCGCGCGCCGCGCGTGACGCCGCTACCCTGGCCGAAGAGGACCGCAAACACCTCGCCTATCGCGCTGCTGCCGCCGAAGCACAGAAAATCATCGAGCTGTGCGAACTCAAGACCCACTACTACCTCAACTCCAAAGGCTTGTCCGATACCGTCGCGCTCGTCAATGACGCAACGCTGATCGTGCCGATGCGTAGCTTCGAGACCGGCGCGCTTGCTGGCTTGCAGAGCATCGCCTGGCTGCCGGCAGAACGTCGCTGGGAAAAGAAGATGCAGTTCGGGATGCGCGCCAAGGGATCGGTGCTCAGGCTGGGCAATGCGCGGGCCAAGGAGACGTTTTTGTGCGAGGGGTACGCCACGGGCCTGTCTATCGAGCTTGCGGCCCGCAGGATGCGGCTCAACGCGTCTGTGCTGGTCTGTTTCAGCGATTCCAACGTGGCGCACGTTGCGTCGATGGTTACCGGTTCGGCCTTTGTCATCGCCGACAACGACGTATCCCAGGCCGGCGAGAAAGCGGCCATCAAGACTGGCCTCCCGTACCGCATGAGCGATGTCGTCGGTGAGGACGCGAATGACCTGCACCAGCGCGCCGGCCTGATGACCCTGTGCGCCCTGCTGATGGCGGTTCGCATGAGCTGACTGCGCCTGATGTGAACAGCGCGCCGGTCGGGAAACAACAGCGGCGCGTGGGGAGTGCTCCTACTGTGGGAAAGATTCTGAAACAGGGGCAGATGGCGGCGAAGTTAGCACCATCGGATCGAACGGCTGACGGGTCATAACACTGCGACGGTGATATGTGAAGGCTCAGCTCTAGGAGGGCTGAGTCTGTCCAGCTCGGGTGATGAAGAAGCGTAGGAGCAGTAGGTGCTTGAATTATAGATAGAGGGTGACGTGATGGATCAACAGGTCGAGCGCCCAATACCGGCAAAAATTGAGCAGCGCCTGATGGAGTTACTGAAAATGAAGGAGTTTGATATGCAAGAAGTGAACTGGTGCCGTGCGACGTACTGGGCCCGGCGCGACGATTGGCACGCCATCCTGGTGGCCTGCCACAATGCCGGGCTGGCGCGGATCGCAACCGAAAGCGCAGCTGCACGCGCAGTCGAGGTGCTCCCATGAGCAAGCGCCCGATCCTCACGCTGCGCTGGGCCGGTAAGACCGCACCGGTACCCGACATCCTTTTCGTAGACGTGACCGATAGCGCGGCGCCGCCGGCGCTTAGGCCCGTGCGTGTTGCCACGTTGCCGCCGGCGGTGCGCGCCACCTTGGAACAAGAGCACTACGAAAACGTGGTGCGCCTGCTGGACGGCTGGGCCGATTGGATCAGGACTGGCGAACCGATTGCCGAAGGCGCACCACGGCAGTGCCTGGGCGCCCCAGACGCACGCATCCACAGCTTCGAAGACATGGAGATCGAGGTCAACAAGCGCCTGGTGCGCGAAGTTCACACGGCGGTGTGGGACCTGTGTGTCATCGAGCGCGAATCGGTCATGACGCACTACGGGCTCAAGACACGCGGCGTCTGGCGCGCGGACTTCGCCAAGGTATTCGATCAGGCGATCGACAGCCTGTTCAAGATGCTCAAGGACCGCGTGGCCTGCTGACAGCCAGGCTCGACACCCGCCCGGCAGTATCCGGGCGTGCAGATTTTCAGCATAGCGAGGCGGCGCATTCCGCCATAAAAATTGGAGAGAAAAATGAGTCAAGTCAACGAGTCGGCACCAGCAAGCCAGCGCAGCGAAAAGCCGGCGGTTTCGCTCAAGGTCATGAAGGAACGAGGCATGCCGGGCGTGTCGACGGTAAAGAGCTGGGGCGTCGATCCGCGCCTGGTGCAGTTCGAGCCTGGCTTTAACCGCCCGATCAACCGCGAGCACGTCGAATCGATCAAGGCGTCGCTGCGCGCCGGGCACGAGTTTGACGATATCAAGGTCCGCATCGAGGAGGGCATGATCATCGCCGTGGACGGTCACCACCGGATCACCGCTGCGGTTGAGTGGCTGGCCGAGCCTGGCGTGCGCGAGCCTGATGGCGGCTTCCAGCTGGGTGCCAAGCAGTTCCGTGGCGGCGATGCAGAGCGCGTTATCCACCTGATCACCAGCTCGCAGGGCCTGGGCCTGACGCCGTTGGAGCGCTCCGCGCAGTATCGCAAGCTGGTGGGGTGGGGCTGGACGCCAGCAGCGATTGCCGAGGCGGTGGGCCGGTCGGTGCAGAACGTGAGCGACGCCCTGGTGCTGGCCGACGCAAACAGCGACGTAAAGCTGGCCGTCACCGAGAAGCAGATCAGCGCAAGTAACGCGGCGAAGATCGTTCGCCAGAGCGGCGGGCGCGCCGGCGCCGTCATCGCTGAGCATGTCGAGGCCGCGCGCCTCCAAGGCAAGGCAAAGGCCACGGCCAAGCAGATCGCCGGGAACACGCCCAAGGACTTGGTGTCCGCAATACGGCGGGAGATGGATAGCGGTGGAACGTTCCGCGCAGAAGAGTTGTGCCCGACGTTTGCCGATCTCATCAAATATTTGCGCGGAACGGCGGCAGCATGAAAGACGGAAGCATAGGAGTTGCTTGTGCCGGTGTCGTGCTGATGATTTCCTTGCTGTTTGCTCTACCGTCAACACCGACGCCGACGCCAGCAACCCCTGAGTCACCCCCGCCGACGCCAACCTCGAACCTTCGGTATGAACCGCTCGTCTTTCTGGACCAGATCACCGGATGCGAATACCTGAGCACGCACACGTCGGCCACGCTGGTGCCGCGTGTGGCTGCGGACGGCAAGACGCACATGGGCTGCAAAGCGGCCTCGCCGTGACAGAAGAGAGTGCGGCATGCGCGGCCGAAGAAGGCATCGCTGCCGACGATATGTAGCGTACAGCATCACCGCGCAGCCGCCCCGCGATCCGGGCGGCATAGTAGAAGATTGGAAAATAATATGAGCTTAGTCAATCGTTACAAGGTGCAGTTGCCGGGCGGGCGCCAAGCGCTGAATGCATTTGCTGTCGGGCGCGATGTGGTGCTGGCGCTGGTCGTCCTCATCGTGCTTTCGTCCTTCTGGCCGTTCCGGACCGTGCCAACTGGCTCGCGCGGCGTCATCACGCAGTTCGGCGCCATCAAGGGCATCCAGAACGAGGGCCTGGTCATCCTGGCGCCGTGGGAAAAGCTGGCGCTGTTCAGCGTGCGCGCCGAGGAGGCCAAGATCGAGAACGCCGACGGCAGCACCAGCGACACGCAGCCGGTCAAGGTCAGCATGACCGTGCGCTACAGCATCTCGGTGGCCAGGGTGGCCGAGGTCTACGAGAAGTACAGTCATGACGGCGACCTGTCGTCCTATGTGCAGACAGCGACTCAGGAAGCGTTCAAGGCCGTCACGGCACGCTACACCGCACCGGACCTGATTGCCCAGCGTGCGCGCGTATCCGGCGATATCGCGGCCGCTCTGCGCACAAAGCTTGAGCTGTACGGCGCCCAGGTGATCAACATCGACATGCGAAACTTCGCATTCTCTGATGACTACATGAAGGCGATCAGTGCGAAGGTGACGCAGGAGCAGCTGCGCCTTGGCGCCGAGAACAAGCTCAAGACCGTCGAAGCTGAGCAAAAGCAGAAGGTGGCCATTGCCGAAGCCGAAGCGTCAGCGCTGCGTGCCAAGGCCGACGGTGAAGCATACGCGAACCTGAAAGTGGCAACCGCACAGGCTGATGCGTTGAGGGTGCAAAACTCTGCGCTGGCGCAGAATAAAGACGTGCTCGAGCTGCGCCGCATCGAGGTTGAGCACATGAAGGCTGAGCGCTGGGATGGGAAACTACCGGTCAACATGTATGCTGGTGCACCAATGCCGTTCCTGAACATCGGGAAATAAATTTCCAAAATCCATTGACAGCAGGATACATAACAGTAGAATAGCTGCCATCGGGACTTTTTGCGCCCGGAAATAAAGAAGCCCACTCCTTTCGGTCGTGGGCTTTTTTGCATTTCTGCGGGGACGAATTACGCGAAGCTGATTTCCAGCTTCTTGCCCAATGCTTTCGCGGCCTGTTCCACAAACTCGATTTTCGAAGAATGGTTCAGGTCGAACAATCGGTCAACCTGGGGCGTGTGGACGTTGAGCAGGCGCGCCAGATCGGCTTTGCGGAGCTTCTGCGCATACATCTCGTTCCATAGCAAGACTTTCGCTGTTTCCAGAGCTGGCAAGGACACTACGGCATCGCCGGCATCCGCAGCCGATGGTAATGGAATAGGGCGCCGCTCATCGAAGTAGATCGACAGCGCTACCTCCAGCGCTTCGACGGCATTGATCAGCGCGTCCTCTTTGTCGTCACCGACAGAGTGCGCCTCGGGAAAGTCGGGAAAACCGACCAACAATGTGCCGTTTGTATCTCGCGTGAGGGTGATGGGGTAGTTCAACATATTTTGCCTTTCCGGTTATCTGGTGCGTCTTATACGCGGTAGATCTATACGGGTTGTTGTTACGGATATTTAACGCTTACTGCTTGGTGGTCCATCAATGCATCGAGCCGGGAAGAAAACCCCTTTCGGGGTCTTCTTACTTAAGTCCAAGGTTTTTCTTAATGCTCTCTGCTAGTCCCTTACCAATTTCTTTTGTTCCATGGTCCGGGAAGACTGCTGTTTTGCCATTAAGAGAGACCTTGAAGTGACTGCCCTTCGCCGGGGTAATTTCAGCCCCCTGTTTGAGCAACCACCGCCGGAACTCGCTGTATTTCATAACCCTCCTTTGTTCGTTTCAGTGACTACATAATACAACATATATGTTGTGTTTGCAAGTGCTTCACAACAAATATGTTTTGTTTTCTTGTGCGAGACTCCATGACGCAGACCACCAAGCCCGACGAGCACCTGGTGCGCGAATACATGGACCAGCGCACGCACGCCGAACACGAGCCGCCGCCGAGTATCGAGGAGATACGCCGCCAGCTGGGATGGGGGCTGATCCCGCACAACGATGACAGAGAAGACCAGTCATGAAAATCGCACACGAGCGGGCCTGGCTGATGATCGCCACACAGCCGGTCGGGCTAGAACGATATCTCCAAGAGCGCGCCATGCGGCGGACGTAGACGGCACACGCAAGCGTCTGTAGCAATAGATAAATACCCTTTTTGCATGGAGTAGTCGTCCTATACTGTCTTTTCATCAATAACAATGGAGTGGCAGATATGTCAGATATTGCTAAAGGGAAAGTGGTTCAGCTGATCAGTGGTGGTCCGCAGATGTCAGTAGTTGACGTTTCGGATTACAACGGCAGTGGCAAAGATGATACGGAGAAATGCGTATGGTTCGACGCTAAGAGTGTTAGGTGCGAAGACGTATTTGATGTAGCCGTGCTGAAGGTGTATGAGCCGCCATCCAGTGCCTCGATGCGGGTAACTAGGAGTTGAGGCCAAGTACCATTAATAATTTGAGCCGCCTTCGGGCGGTTTTTTATTGGGCGGAATCGTTATGAATCACCAGATTTTTAGCATAGACCAGTTGATTGCGTGCTATGCACCGCCGAACCTTCGCTCGGTGATGCCAGGCAATAAGGTAATGCTCCGTTCTGGCGGACCAGAAATGACCGTGTGCGATACAAACGCTCAAGGTCAAGCAGTTTGCCAATGGATGGGTGCCGATGGCCTCACTCGCTCTGTGTTCGATTTGGAATGCCTCACTTGTTACGGCGCACGCTGAATTCACTATGACCAAGCACACCGTTATCTGCACCCTCACCGTCCACCGTGCATGGTGGGTGCTGCCCTACCTGAACACGCTCGCCTTCATGTGCGCACTGACTGGCCTGGAGCCGGACCTGCGAAAGGTGAACCGCATGATCGAGAAGGGCGTGACGCTCAAGGCCACGCCTGTCCGCTGATCACCACCATCGAAGGAATAGACCATGAGACTCGCAGCCGACCCGCAGCACCCCGACTACGATGCCGTTATGCTCCCGGCCAACGTATACCTGAACGGCGAATACTTGGGCCACTGCATCTTTGCAGATGAAGATTCCGGCGAGGCAGTCTGCGCCGCGCTGAACAGTGACGGCAGCATCTACCTGGTCGATGACGAGTTTGCTACCGAGGTGATGTGCGGACACATCCGCATCGAGAAGCGGACCACACCCGGCGCTGCGGGCTTCGATGCATGGATGCGTGAGCGCACCGGGGCAGCACACGCCGCATACATGGCGCGGCACAGCGCCGGCGGCCAGGCATACGCATAACGATGGCCTGGTCGAAGCTTTCCCGGCAAGAGCGCGGCTACGGCGCAGCATGGGACCGAGTCCGCAAGGTAGTGATGCAGCGGGACGGCGGCCTGTGCCAGGTATGCCTCAAGGCGGGCCGCTACGGCGTCATCGCGTACGCAGTCGACCACGTGGTCAGCAAGGCCAAGTGCGCGGCGCTGCGATGGTCTGACGTACGCACAGATGCCCCGAGCAACCTGCAGGCGATCTGTGCACCGTGCCATGAGGTGAAGACCGAAGCCGAGCAGGGGAAGACCAAGCGGCCGGTGGTGACAATCGGCCCGGACGGCTGGCCCATCTCAGAATAATGTATCACCAGAAACATTCTTACGCAACAACATTCCCCGTAGAAATGTTGTCATGAGGGCATCCCCAAACTTCGGGGGCTTGAGCCACACAGGACCGCGCTCACCCTCGATACGCACACCCGCGAATTGAGACTTTTTTTCTGGAATCGAAATCATGGCCGGACGACGCCCGACGCCAACCGCATTGAAGTTGGTAAAAGGCAATCCCGGAAAGCGAGGGTTGCCGAAAAATGAGTCCAAGCCGAAGCGCGAAATTCCATCGTGCCCAGCTCACCTCGACGATAGTGGCAAAGTTGCTTGGGGCCGCCTATCCGTTCTGCTTGATCGAATGGGCGTGCTGACGGAAGCGGACAGTTTCGCGCTTGAGCGCCTGGTCGACTGCTACACAGACATTTTGGAGTGCCGTTTGCTAATCGCGCGCGACGGCCGCACCTACACAACAACAACGATGCAGGGAGACGCCCTCATCAAGGGAAACCCAGCCGTCAATCAACTCCGCGCTGCCGATGCGCAGTTCAAGTCTTACCTGGTGGAGTTCGGCCTGACCCCAGCCGCCCGTTCGAAAGTGCATGCCACACCAGATGAAGACGACAAAAAAGACCCGCTCGCCGAGTTCTTCGGATGATGCGGTAACGGAGTACGCGCAATCGGTTGTTGACGGCGTGCGGGTTGCCGGACCAGACGTACGCGCCCAGTGCGCGCGCCATCTTGCCGACTTGGCGGAGGGCCCCAAGCGCGGTTTGGTCTGGAATCTTGCGGAATCGAACAAGGCCCAGCGCTTTTACCGGAACGTGCTGAAACTGAACGGCGGCGACTTCGAAGGCGTGCCGTTCGAGCTGCTGCCGTGGCAAAAATTCGTAGTCGGTTCGCTGTTCGGATGGCATGGCGGTGACGGCTATCGGCGCTTTCGAGTGGCGTACGTCGAGACCGCGAAGGGCTCCGGAAAATCGCCGCTTGCGGCTGGCATTGGAATGAAGGGGCTTGTCGCAGATGGGGAGCCGCGAGCTGAGATTTACAGCGCCGCGACGAAAAAAGACCAGGCGATGATCCTGTTCCGGGATGCTGTGGCCATGTGCGACCAGTCTCCGGAGCTCACAAAGCGGATCACCAAGAGCGGCACGGGGGAGAAAGCCTGGAATATGGCCTATCTCGCTCAGGGCGCGTTCTTCCGGCCGATCAGTAGCGACGATGGCCAGTCGGGCCCACGACCGCACATCGCACTGGTTGACGAGCTGCATGAGCACCGGACAAATACCGTTGTAGAGATGCTGCGCGCCGGCACCAAGTCAAGGCGCCAGGCGATGATCTTCATGATTACCAACGCCGGCAGCGGGCGCAACGGTCCGTGCT
>NZ_WHJI01000239.1:0-331 GCF_011682155.1 Massilia sp. CCM 8734 | reverse complement strand
AACAGAATCACTACTTATGGCAATGAATATATAGGAGATGTTAAAATTCATTCTCCTTTTTTAATGCTCGATAATAAAATCAATCCATACATAAGATTGGTATGGGGAATGCGCGCCGAGAGTTATGTGTATACTCAGATTGCCAGCCAGTCTGATAATTCAGGCAGTTTTGAAACCGCACAATTAGACGATGATGTCTGGCAATATCTTCCTTCGGCAAATTTAACGATAAGCCCGACAAACAAAATGAATGTGAGACTCGGTTATAACAAATCGGTCCTGCGTCCTCAGTTTGCAGAGCGTCTGAACATGCCCTATTATGATCCGGTAC
>NZ_WHJI01000238.1:0-332 GCF_011682155.1 Massilia sp. CCM 8734 | reverse complement strand
TCATCAGACCAGTGATGAGGGCTATATTCTGGGCGGAAATTCAAACAGCAGAAACCCGTTAACCTCCCTGGGAGGAATTGTAAGCAATGGTACTGATTGCTGGGTGCTAAAATTAGATAAAGAAGGCGGCGTAGTCTGGAGCAAAACCTATGACTTTGGCAAAACCGATATCCTGACCTCCCTGGTAGTCAATACCGATAAAACCTATTTAATAGGAGGACATGCCAAAACCGAAAGCAAACGCTCTTTGCTGAGCGATCTGGCAGGCAAAGCCGGGATCAGCAAAGAGAAAGACGGAATCAATGATTATATCGCCCTGAAGATAGATGACA
>NZ_WHJI01000237.1:0-332 GCF_011682155.1 Massilia sp. CCM 8734 | reverse complement strand
GTTGCTTTGTTTTGATACATACAATCACTACCCATCGAACCGTCTGTCGACGATTCGATTAAAACTTTACTTCTTCCAGATTGTTAAAGAACGAAACAGCTTTTAATCCCTGAAAGATCAAACCTAAGCATTGGTGCTTACGTTTGCGCTTTCAAGCGCTGTTCTTCTTGATTGACAGTCGATAAGTGTGGACGCTTAATAAATTGGCTCTATAGCCTGGTGCAACTCTAGAAAGGAGGTGATCCAGCCGCACCTTCCGATACGGCTACCTTGTTACGACTTCACCCCAGTCACGAATCCTACCGTGGTAAGCGCCCCCCTTACGGTTAAGC
>NZ_WHJI01000236.1:0-334 GCF_011682155.1 Massilia sp. CCM 8734 | reverse complement strand
TGAACTGTTGGCGAAAAAGCCTTTATTTCTAAATTATTCAGCCCTTCAGATACTTTTCTCTCATGATGACTTTTAACATATAGAACATACCAACCATTTTGAATTGATTTCATAAATAATGATAAAAATAGGGGTTTTTAAATAGCTACGCTGTTCTCTGTTACGAGAATACTAATCCTAAATGCTGGTTTTGAATATTGGAAAACGCATTAGATTTATCGCTAAATTAGCAGTAGCATTCATATAAAAATTACGGACTTTCAGCAGAAAAACTACGGACTCTGATATAAAAAACACAAAACACTGATAATAAAGCAAATAACTATTACATTTA
>NZ_WHJI01000235.1:0-334 GCF_011682155.1 Massilia sp. CCM 8734 | reverse complement strand
CTTTATATTTCGACCTTGATGTATTTTCTTTTCCAGCATATTAGTATTTATCATAAATGTCAAATATAAGATTTTTACCTAGAATAATTAAGCGATATTGAAAAGAATACTTTAAAGTAATTGCACTTAACAGAAAATCTGTTTATTGAAAAAAAATAAAATAATTTTCAAATAGGAGAAATTTGAAGCATCACATAGTACTGATGCTTTTTTATTTGAACGCATATAAATCCGTTATTTGAAATTTAAAAATTTTATTTCTCAAATACGAGAAAATTTAAAGCTTTAAATATTATGAATTTGGATTCGTACAAATCTCATATTTTAAATAAAG
>NZ_WHJI01000234.1:0-335 GCF_011682155.1 Massilia sp. CCM 8734 | reverse complement strand
TATTTTCATTACGTGCCAAACTCTCTAAGCCAAACCGATATGGCTATAAACGGAATCAAATTATTGGTAAGTGTTTTTCCTGCGATACCCTTTTTGATAGGTGTTACGCTATTATTTTTCTATAAAATCGATAAAAATATGGAAGTGAAAATCGAAACAGATTTAAAAGAAAGAAGAACTTAAATTATTTTATAAAACAAAAAAACGACTATGCCTGAAGATAGTACTGAACAAATTAATTTCGAGCAAATTAATAAAAAAGCCATCTCTCAGCCTTTGGTTTCTCATATTTACACCGCAGATCCATCGGCACATGTTTTTAATGGCAAAATTTA
>NZ_WHJI01000233.1:0-335 GCF_011682155.1 Massilia sp. CCM 8734 | reverse complement strand
GCAGCTCGCTCATGACGCGGTCGAAGCGAACCGGGCTGTAGTGGCGCAGGTAGTCGATGTATTCGAGGTAGTCGTTCAGTTTCAGGCCGCGGATGCGCGCCTGTGCCAGCAGGAACTTGATGTGCCGCTTGTGCTCGTCTGCAGTACGCTCGCGCTCGCGCACCGTGGTGGTGGTGCCGTTGCGATTGACGGATGAGACTTTGCCCGCACCTTGCGGCTTGTCGCTGTACTCAACGCTGCCGTTGGACGCTGTGTTTTGTGATTCGCATCCTACGCTGTTGGGTGCGAATCACCATGCTAGCCAATCTATTCCACCGCCTAATCCTGATGGAGGA
>NZ_WHJI01000232.1:0-336 GCF_011682155.1 Massilia sp. CCM 8734 | reverse complement strand
ATCAGTATCCCGAAAATAAACAGATTAAAAGCATTTGTAAACAAAGCGCTTAAAATAAATAATGTTACATAAAAAATGAGTTTTCCCTTGTAATAAAACAAAGGCAAGAGGAGATAGAGATTAAAATAAACTACTGCTGCAATAAAGGGCAGTCTTATACCAAAACAGATTATATTATATTTCAATGCACCTGTCAGATACCCCTGGGAGACAGCGGTCAGTAAAAACAGCATGATCCAGAAAGCGATGTGATAATAAATACGAACTGTAAAGGCACTCGTAAAGTAGTTAGTGCGATTGGTATTCAGTTGATATAAAAATCTGTCTTTTGAAAAA
>NZ_WHJI01000231.1:0-341 GCF_011682155.1 Massilia sp. CCM 8734 | reverse complement strand
TGCCTTAGGTGTGACCGGAATGATTGCTGAAAAAGCCATTATAGATAAAAATAAAATGGTAAAAGTTCCGGAAGGTCTTGACGATTGCACAGCAGCGGCATTACCGAATGCAGTTGCAGGTTCTGCCATGGCGTTGCGATTCAGAGCAGATATTCAAAAAGGAGAAACGGTTTTAATCAACGGAGCCACAGGAGTGACAGGAAAAATAGCCATTCAGCTGGCCAGACATTACGGTGCAGAAAAAATAATTGTAACCGGAAGAAAGGAAGAAACATTAAAAACATTGTTAAATTTAGGTGCAGATGAATATGTTGTACTGACGCAGCCGGAAGAAGAATTTA
>NZ_WHJI01000230.1:0-344 GCF_011682155.1 Massilia sp. CCM 8734 | reverse complement strand
AATTTCATTTTTCTAAAAATTTTGGTTAATTAATTAGTAATTTGATGCAATAATAAAGTTAAATTTTTACTATTTATAATTAAAATTCATTACAAAAACACATCAAAAGATAAATTTACACATTACAAAAACACATCAATATATTTTTAATTATTTGATAATTACCATTTTAACAATAAATTTATATTGTTATAGAATTGTTAACTAAATAAAATAAACACTACATTTAATGAAAATGAATTATTTTCGCTATTATTCGAAATTTTTCAAATAAAACACAATAAAGCATCTGCAATAATCAGAAAAAAAGTAGATTATAAAACATTACTAATAAAAATACCGAT
>NZ_WHJI01000022.1:0-119290 GCF_011682155.1 Massilia sp. CCM 8734 | reverse complement strand
TCATGGTGTGGGCGTTTTGATGTTGTCTTCAGAACCAATATCATGCCAGAAATGGGCGCCCACGCCCCTCCATCATGCCGAGTCCGGCGATCAAATTCACACACGTGACCAGTTTTGCAAGTGCCTCATCAGTATGGAACAAGAAGCAAGACAATACGGAAATTGGGCCTTTTCCATTTTGAGCACCCCGAATTTATGCGCACAACAACCTCCTCAGCAGCCCATGCCCCCATCGCCGCAGACACAGTGTTTGGCTGACTG
This sequence comes from Massilia sp. CCM 8734, assembly GCF_011682155.1. NCBI lineage: Bacteria > Pseudomonadati > Pseudomonadota > Betaproteobacteria > Burkholderiales > Oxalobacteraceae > Massilia > Massilia sp. CCM 8734. Next base: position 119,029 of record NZ_WHJI01000022.1, on the reverse strand, counting down.
TGCCTCAGAACGAGATTCGTGTATGGCTGATGTTGCGACTCAGGGTGGTCCGCGTCCCCAACAGTGTGTAGCACAATTTCGAGCTTGTAGAGCCAGTTGTCGGCCATGAGAACTTGATCGACTTCTTGAACTGATCCCAAAAGATATGGCTAATGGGATCATATGGCAATGAGTATGCGTGTTATCCATGGCCTCAACGCCCAACGAATAAGGTTAGATTGTGATCGCGAAGCGAGCCACAATCTGAACCGTTTGTTGGACGAGTCCGCCCGAGTTCGACAGTTAATCGCGTAAGTGCTTGATTTGTAAGGCAGCGTCTACCAAACGCTCCACTACAAAAGTGTTAATTGCGTTTTTAGCGTCGGTTTTTTGATGGTCAATGCGGCCAGTATGTCGGTCTGCTCCTTGTTGATGGTCGATAGCCCGGCAACGGGCTGGGCGCCGTTCACAGCGACCCTGTGATGCTGAATGCGACGCAGTTTGGCGAGCGCGCGTTCCGGCGACATGGCCGCTGCGCTGGTGTAAACGGGTGCGCATGACCCGGTACAGAATCAGCGCGATGAAACAGATGGTTGCATGCGCGCGTATCCGATCAGGCAAGCGATGGTAGATCGGTCCGATTTCGATTTCGGATTTTAGGACGCGGAAACCGCGTTCGATGATTGAACTGTCGAACTCGGGCTCGCCACCAATCAGGCGATCGTCGACGCCGTGCGCCGCCCCGCGCCGGCGACCGGCATCGATATCGGCTGCGGCGAACGCTGGCTGGTGCGCGCCCTCGATGGCGTTGCCATGACCGGCGTCGATGTGGTTCCCGCGCTCATCGAGCAGGCGCGCAGGGCGAGCGAGGGCGATTATCGCGTGCTCTCGTACGAAGAGATCGCGGCCGGCAAGCTCGCCATGCGTGCCGATGTCGCTGTCTGCAATTTTTCCCTGCTCGGAAAGGAGTCGGTCGATGGCCTCGTGCGCGCGGCAACTTCCTTCCTCACTCCCGGCGGCGCGCTGATCGTCCAGACCATCCACCCGCTCGCCGCCGGGGCGGCGGCCGATTACCGCGACGGCTGGCGCGCGGGCAGCTGGGCCGGCTTCAGCGACGCGTTTTCCGATCCCGCGCCCTGGTACTTCCGCACCCTCGCTAGCTGGCTCAGCCTGTTCAGGGAAAGCGGGCTGACCCTGGTCGACCTGCGCGAGCCGGCCCATCCGGAAAGCGGCGTGCTTCTCTCGTTGATCCTGGTCGGCGAAAACAGGCGCCCGCCAGCGGCGTCATAGAAATACACTTATAATTCGGAAAGATTGCCGAAGTTTCAACTGTGCTCGCACATCGATAACCCGCCGTACATCTGACCTTGTTAACGTACCCCACGGAGCACACATGCTGGTTTTTTCCGCAACATTCACCGCCAAACCGGGCGCCGCGCAGGCCGTGATCGACCTCGTCGCCGTCCTGATCGAGCCCTCGCGCGCCGAGCCTGGTTGCATCCGCTACGACTTCCTGCAATCGCCGTACACGCCCAACAAATTCGTCTTCTTCGAATTGTGGAAAAGCCAGGCCGATCTTGATGCCCACTTCCAGGAGCCGCATTTCCTGGCCTTCGCCGAGCGCCTGCCCGCGCTGACCGAGGGCAGCTTCGAAAAAGTCGCCTATGAAACGGACGGCCCGAAGCCAGCCGCCTGAATCGGGCAAGCCTCCCAATCGCACGGCGGGGCGACAGCGCAATCATCCGCGACTGGCGCGCGCTGAGCAGGGGGGCTAGCGTGATGTCCCATCCGGTCATTCCCTGATGTCCGCATGGTTGAACCCGTTCAATCGTGGGACGGCAGGGCGTCAAGGCGCTTCGTGCGCCCCCGGCGGCGCAAGAAATCGCGCTCCCTAGTCCTTAATGACTAGCCCGCCTAGCCCGTCATGGGCACATTCAAACCGCTCCCGTCCCGCTACAATCGGCCTGTCATCAATCTTCAGGGGAGCAGGGCCATGTTGCGCGACCGGTATGGGCGATCAATCGAATACCTGCGCCTGTCGGTGACCGACCGTTGCGACTTGCGCTGCAGCTATTGCATCCCCAAAGGCTTCAAGGGCTTCGAGGAGCCGGCGCACTGGCTCACCTTCGATGAAATCGAACGCCTGGTGGCCGCCTTCGCCCGCCTCGGCACGCGCCGCCTGCGCCTGACCGGCGGCGAGCCGCTGCTGCGCCGTCACCTGGCCGAACTGGCCGCACGCCTCTCCAGCCTGCCCGGCATCGACGACTTGTCGCTCTCGACCAACGCCACTCGCCTGGCGCACCACGCCGACGCCCTGCGCACGGCTGGCGTTTCGCGCATCAACGTCAGCCTCGATTCGCTCGACCGCGCCTGCATGCAGCAGATCACCGGGCGCGACAGCCTCGGCATGATCCTCGACGGCATCATGGCCGGCAAGGCGGCCGGCTTCGATCCGATCAAGATCAACATGGTGGCCCTGCGCGGCGTCAACGAGCACCAGATCGACGCCATGGTTGCCTTTTGCATCGAGCACCAGTTCGTGCTGCGCCTGATCGAAGCGATGCCCATGGGCGCCACCGGGCGCGACGCCACCTGGCTCGACCTGGGGCCGATCGAACGCCACCTGCGCCGTCATTTCGGCCTGGTCCACCAGCCCGACACGCTCGGCGGCGGGCCGGCGCGCTACCTGGCCACACCGGACGGACGCACCAGCGTCGGCTTCATCACGCCCATGTCGCAGCATTTCTGCGCCGACTGCAACCGCGTGCGCCTGTCGGTCGACGGCACCCTGTATCTGTGCCTTGGACAGGAAGACAAGGTCGAGCTGCGCCCCTTGCTGCGCGGCGGCGCCAGCGATGCCGAGCTGGAACAGGCGATCCGCGCCGCCATCGAACTCAAACCCGAAAAGCACGAATTCCGTGAGCAACCGGACAAAATCATCCGCTTCATGTCGCAAACCGGCGGATGAGCGGCAGCGCGGCGATACCGATTAGCAACGCGGCAGCGTATCATGGCGTCAGCAAGGAGAACGCATGCCCCTGAATACCCTGATTCCCTCACGTCAAAAGCTTTCCGCCAAGATCGTCGGCGCACTGCTCGGCTTCCTGGCGCTGGCCCTGTGCGCCATTGGCGTGACCCTGTACCTGTCCTGGCAGCTCGAAGGCAGCGCCGCCGCCATCAACGATACCGGCAGCTTGCGCATGAGCAGTTACCGGCTGGCGATCCTGCTGGCGCAACCGGGCGCGGGCGACACTGCCGGCACGGCCCCGCGCCAGGCCGGCGCCGCCCGCCAGATGGCCCAGATCGACGCCACCCTGGCGCAATTGCACCAGGGCGACCCGCAGCGCCCCTTGTTCTTGCCGCCGACCCGCGCCATCGTCGGCGAGTTCGATCACATCAACACCGACTGGCAGCGCGAGCTGCGTCCCGCCGCCAGCGCGCTGGCGGCCGGGCAGGGCGCCGACGCGGGCGCGCTGCGGCGCTACCTGGCGCGCACCGACGTGTTCGTTGAGCGCGTCAACGGGCTGGTCCAGCTGATCGAGCGCGACAGCGAAACGCGCACCTTCTGGCTGCGCGCCTCGCAGTTGGCGCTGCTGGCCCTGGCCATGGTCGGCACCGTCAGCCTGATCTACCTCATGTTCAGCCTGATCATCGAACCGGTCACCCGCCTGCACGACGGCTTGCACCGCATGAAGGACAAGGATTTCGAAGTGCGCCTGGCGGTCGACAGCGTCGATGAATTCGGCCAGCTGGCGCAAGGCTTCAACCAGATGGCCGACCGCCTGCAAGCGCTGTACGGCAACCTGGAGAGCCTGGTACACACCAAGACCGCCGCGCTGGAGCACAACAACCGCGAACTGGCCTTGCTGTACGACAGCGCCGCCTTCCTGCAGCGCCCGCAGCCGGTGGAACCCCTGTGCGAAGGCTTTTTGCAGCGCATCAGCGATTACTTCCAGGCCGACGGCGGCTCGGTGCGCGTGCTCGACGCCGGACGCGACAATCTGCACATGGTGGTCCACCACGGCTTGTCGAAACGCCTGGTCGAGCGCGAACACTGCATCAAGGTCGGCGATTGCCTGTGCGGCGAAGCGGTCCAGAAAAAGGTCACGGTGATCCACGACCTGCGCAAGCTCGACAAGAGCTACGAGCTTGAATGCCACCGCGAAGGCTTCGCCACGGTCTCGGTATTTCACATGTATGCGCACCAGCAGCACCTGGGTTTTTTCAACTTGCATTTCCGCACGCCGCGCGAACTCGACGCGCGCGAGCAGGGTTTGCTCGAAACGCTGGGCCAGTTGCTCGGCACCGCCATCGAAAACCTGCGCCTGGGCGCGCGCGAACGCGAAATGGCGGTCTCCGAAGAGCGCAACCTGGTGGCCCAGGGCTTGCATGACAGCATCGCCCAAGGGCTCAACTTCCTCAACCTGCAAGTCCAGATGCTCGACCAATCTGTGCGCGACGGCAAGCTGGACGACGTGGCCGAAATCATCCCGGCCCTGCGCGCCGGCGTGCAGGAAAGCTACGAAGACGTGCGCGAACTGCTGCACAACTTCCGCAGCCGCCTGGCCGAGGGCAACCTGATCGCCGCGCTGGAAACCACGGTCGACAAATTCCGCCGCCAGACCGGCATCGTCGCCGAGCTGGTGGCCGACGTCGACGGCGCCCCGTTCCCGCGCGAGCAGCAATTGCAACTGTTGTTCATCGTGCAGGAGGCGCTGTCGAACGTGCGCAAGCATGCGGACGCGAGCCAGGTCACGGTGCGCCTGCAGGACAGTCACGATTTTTTACTGAGCATCGAAGACAACGGCGCCGGCTTCGATCCGGCCCTGCTCGAAGGTCGCGGCGACAGCCACGTCGGCATCCACATCATGCGCGAGCGCGCCCAGCGCATCGAAGCGACGCTGGCCGTCAGCTCGCGCCCCGGTGTCGGCACTACCATCGCCTTGACCCTGCCGCAGGCGCATCGCCGCGCCGCCTGATTATCAAATGGAGAACCCCATGGACACCCCCGACCAACCGATCCGCGTGCTGCTGGTGGACGACCACAGCCTGTTTCGCAGCGGCATCCGCTCGCTGCTTCAGCGCCACGCCGAATTCGCCGTCGTCGGCGAGGCGGCCGATGGCGTCGAAGGCATCAAGCGCGCGCGCCAGTTGCAGCCCGACGTGGTGCTGCTGGACCTGAACATGCCCGGCATGTCCGGCGTCGAAACCTTGCAGCTGATGCAGCAGGATTGCCCGGACGCGGCGATCGTCATGCTCACCGTGTCGGAAGAGGCGCAAGACCTGGGCACGGCCCTGCGTGCCGGCGCCAGCGGTTACCTGATCAAGAATATCGATACCGACTACCTGCTGCGCGCGATCCGCCGCGCCGCCGCCGGCGAGACCGTGGTGGCCGAAGCAATGACCGGCAAGCTGGTGGCGCAGTTGCAAGCCGGCACGGCGGCCGAAGCGCCCGCGTCCGAGCTCGACAAGCTGACCCCGCGCGAGCGCGAAATCCTCGACAGCCTGGCGCGCGGCGAAAGCAACAAATGCATCGCCCGCAACCTCGACCTGGCCGAAAGCACGGTCAAGATCCACGTCCAGAACGTGCTCAAGAAACTCAAGCTGGCCAGCCGCGTGCAGGCCGCCGTGTTCGCCGTCGAGCACCGCATGAAATAGGAGCGGCAGCCGGGACCGCGAACAGGTTGCCGCGCGGTACGCCGGCGACACGCAGCCGGTCAAGCAGGCGCCAGCCTGACCGGAGCTCGGATCTAGCCGCCGCCGCCGCAGCCACCGCAGCATCCGCCGCTGGCCGGCGGCGCCACCGTAAAGCCGGCGGCGAACAAGGCATCGCGCAGCTGTTCGGCCGAGGCGCGCGCCTCGTCGAAGCCGACCCGCGCGCGGCCGGTGGCCAGGGTCAGGTGCACGGTTTCGACGCCGGTCACAGCTTCGAGCGCCTGGGCGACGGCCAGCGCCACGGTCTGGTTCTGCATGGCGGGAATGGTCAGTAAGGCGGTTTGCATACGTTCTCCGATAATTGTCGTGGGTTGATGCGAACAGCCTAAAGCGCCGTTTGGCCGCCGTCCAGAAGCCCGTGCGATTTGTTCGAAAAGCATAACCTGCATCAAGAATGCCCCACTCAGGCGGCGCCGTGCCCGATCCGCCCTCAAAACGCGCGCGATAGCCATTGCCCGGCGCGGCGCCTTTAAGTAGTATATTGAATATATCTTTAAAGGATGGATGAAATGAGTCTGCTGACAATCGACGAACCGGCCGCGCCGGTCCACCACGCGCCGTGGAGCGCGCAGCACCCCGTGTGGGCGCTCGGCTTCCGGCCTTTTTACATCCTGACGGCGGCCTTCGCGGCACTCGCCGTGCCCTTGTGGCTTGCGCAATACCTGGGCTGGCTGAATTGGCCGCACGTCGGCCTCGGCTGGCACGCGCACGAGATGGTGTATGGCATGGCGATCGCCGTGATTATCGGCTTCCTGTTCACGGCCGGGCGCGCCTGGACCAATCTGCCGACCCCAAGCGGCGTCCACCTGGCCGCGTTGGCCGGCGTGTGGCTGGCCGGACGCGGCGCCATGCTGGCCGCGCCGCCGCTGGCCGCCGCCGTGATCGACCTGCTGTTCCTGCCGCTGGCCGCCTGGCCCCTGTACCGCGTGCTCAAGCAATCGGGCAACAAGCGCAACCTGTTCCTGGTGTTCCTGCTCGGTTTGCTGACCCTGGCCAACGCGCTGTTCCATGGCGCCACCTTGGGCTGGGTCGCCATGTCGCCCTTGACGCCCGTGCATGCCGCGATCCTGGTGATCGTGCTCATCGAAGCGGTGATCGGCGGCAGGGTCATTCCCATGTTCACCACCAATGGCGCGCCTGGCAGCAAGCCAGTGGTGCGGCCGCGCTACGACAAGGTGGCGCTGGGGCTGACGGTGGCCGCCAGCGCGGCCTACGTACTGCCGTTGCCGGGCGCGATCGCCGCCGCCCTGATGATGGCGGCCGCCTGCGCTGTGCTGCTGCGCCTGGTTGGCTGGCAGCCGCAGCGCACCTTGCACGTGCCGCTGCTGTGGATTTTGCACCTCGGCTACGCCTGGATTGCGCTCGGCTTTGCGCTGTTGTCGCTGGCCGCGCTCGGCTTCGGGACGGCCAGCGCCGGCTTCCACGCGCTGGCGGTCGGGTCGATGGCAGGGCTGATCATCGGCATGATGACCCGCACCACGCTTGGCCACACGGGCCGCATGCTCAAGGCCGGGCGCTACGAGCCGTTCATGTACCTGCTGATCCAGGCCGGCGCCGTGCTGCGCGTGCTGGCGCAGTTCATTCCCTTTGCGTGGCGCGATGGCGCGCTGCTGGCGTCGGGCCTGTGCTGGAGCCTGTCGTTCCTGCTGTTTTTGCTGGTGTACACGCCCTATCTGTGGCGCGCCCGCATCGATGGGCGCGAGGGCTGAGGCGAGATGGTAGGATAGCGTCCGTGGCATGCTTAGGGCATTCCGGCAGCTCCACTGCATCGTTCCCTCAGCCCCACTGCGTCGTTCCCGCAGTCCCACTACGTCGTTCCCGCCTGCGCGGGAACGACGGTGGTGGTCTACATCTCAACCAACTGAAGTGATCAAGAAAAAATGACAACCGTATTTGCGATGCCCGTGTTCGATGCCACGGTCATCTTTGAAGGAAATGAACTGTTCAAGGGAAAAGGTTCGGCCAGCATGTGGGCCGAAAAACTCGCCGCCGAGATTGGCGGCGAGGTCGGTGTGCAGAAAATCGGCACCGGCTGGGTCATCACCGGCCGCGTCGATGGCGACGACTGCCAGTGGGGCATCCACGGGCAGCGCCTCAAGCGCGTGGTTAGTGTGCCAGCGCAATAGCGTCGCTACGGACCTTTAACATCTTCTCCAGCGCCGGATCGCGTTTGTACACGTCTTCCGGAAACAAGGCCAGGCCTTCGCGGTCGGTCACGGCCGTCGAATAGAACAGCACCACCGGAATCGGCGTCTTGATGCCGACGGTTTTCATCGGCGCCGGCTTCATCAGCGCGTCGATCGTGGCCGGGGTCATCTGCGGCTGGTCGCCGAACACGAACTTGGCCAGCCCCAGCGGGTTTTCGACCCGGATGCAACCGTGGCTCAGGTCGCGCCGGCCGCGCTTGAACAAGCCTTGCGCCGAGGTCGAGTGCAGATAGATATTATCCGAGTTCGGCATGGCGAATTTCACCGCGCCAAGCGCATTGCGCGGCCCCGGCCGCTGGCGCACGCGGTACTGGCCGGCGCGCAGCCCGTCCAGCACGTCGGCGTCGACCGTCGACACCGGCGCGCCGCCGCCGAGCGGCACCAATTCCATTTCATTCTTGCTCAGGTAGCCCGGATCGCGCGCCAGCTTGGGAATGATTTCGCCTTTTTCGATACTGCGCGGCACGTTCCAGTACGGATTGAATTCCACGTAGCGCATCGAGCCGACGAACAGCGGGGTCGGTGTTTTGGCCGACGCGCCGACGATCACGCGCATTTCGATCAGCGGGTTCTTGGCGCCCGGTCCCAGTTCCAGCGCCCACAGGCGGAACGAGGGCAGGTTGACGGCGATCAGGCGCCCGTCCGGAAAGTCGGGCAGCCAGCGCAGGCGCTCCAGGCCCAGTTCGAGCTGGCGCACGCGGCGCGTCAGCGGCACGTTCAGCGCCGCCAGGGTGCCGGCCCCGATCACGCCATCGTCATTGAGCGCGTGGCGCGACTGGAAGCGCTTGACGCCTTCGGCCAGCGCCTCGGTGTAGATGCCGGCCTTGGCGGGCGGCTCGGCCGCTGCGCTGGCGCTCAGGTCGCCCAACTGGACCAGGCGTGCGCGCAGGGTCGCCACGCCGGCGTACGGCGCGCCCGGTTCGAGCTTCTTGACGCCGTCGGGCAGCGCCGGCAGCGCCGCGAACGGCTGCTCGGCCAGCTTGCGGTAGCTTGCCAGGGTCGCCATCACGCGCCGGTACAGCGGAATGCGCGGTTCGGACGCGGCCACCGCCTGGTCCAGGCGCTGGCTCAGCAGCGCGGCGCGCAGTTGCTCGACCGGATCGGTCTTGGTCAGGCGCGGATCGGGCAGGGTCGTGTGGTATTCGGACTTGACCCGGCCCACGCGCAGGTCGGCCAGGTAATGCAGCATGGCTTGGGTCATGCCGGCGTCGAAGCGGGCGCTGGTGCGCTGGGCCGGATCGGCCAGCTGGCGCGCCAGGCCATCGACGTTGTACTCGGCCGGCGCGAGGCCATGCACGCCGGCGTTTTGCAGCAGCGAGAGGGCGGCGCTGGCCTGCTTGTAGCCGCGGTCCTGCCACGCTGGCGCATAGGCCCGGGCGATGTAGAAGCGGGCCAGCCAGTCGCGTTCGTCATACGGGCGCGAACCGCGCGTCGGCACCGCCGCCGCGCTGATCGCCAGGGTGCGCAGCTCGGCCGCGATGCCAGCCGCCGGCGCGCCGGCCGCCGCGACCGGGGCCGGCGCGGCTGCGCTGGCCGCACCTTGGGGAAGCCAGACCACAAGCGCCAGCGCAATGGCGCTAAGACGGAAGCTTCGTTTGCCGACGATCATTTAAGTTTCCAGACAGTAAAAATCTGACCATCTTAAACGAAGCGCTCGGGAATAACATGACGGTTGTCAAAAAAGTTATAAAAATGGTAGCGCCAGCGCAACAAACTGTCGTTGAACGCCAGCGTCGGACGGTATTCGGCGCTAACGCACACGGCGTGTGCGGCCCGAGATAGCGGGCTGACGTCCATTTTTCCACGGCCGCCGTGTCGGCTGGCGGTGCGACGGTGAAGGCATCGTGATTGCGGGTAAAACATTATCGCAATGGCATTTAGTTGTCGTCCAGACTTCTTCTGGGGCGGGTGCGGGGATGCTGACGGCCTCTCAGGGACCGCACAAGAAAAAAAAGCGGTCGCTCAACAACGCGCGTCTCGGCAAGCAAGACCTCGCCATTGAGGTCAGGCAGCGCCTGTTTGCGGGCGCGCTCGAACGCTGCCAGGTCGCGCCGCAGCACGACGTGGTTCTCGCGGGTGTAGACGAAGTCGCCAATGTAGACCACTTTTCCAGGCGGAGCGATGAATGCCGTCGGTGTATTGTCCATTGAGGGCATGCCCGTTTTGTAGGTGTAACTTCCCGCAGGGACGTTGAACGCGACATAGCGCACCGCAGCCGGCACCGAGGGAATACTGGCCCTCGGTGCGGTTATAGAACCAGCAGCCGCCGGCGGTGACCTGGTCCGCGAGATTGTATTCGTCGAGCTGCACGCCCATCCGCTGAGCGTCCCAGATCCCCTCCATGCCCATCCCATACACCACGACAGCGCGCCACGGGCTGGGTGTTCCGCCCGTTGGCAGGGGCCTGGTTGAGTTCATCAGGCAGCCGCTGAGCAGAAAACACGCCGCGAACGGCGTCAATAGGGTTCGAAAAGGGTGCATCGGGTCCTTGAAAGGTGCGGGAAGCGGCGGCGGACGTACCGCTCGCTCCCGTTGCCGATTAGACCACAATATCTGTCCGCCAGCCTAGTAGCCGATTTCCTTCAGATAATCGGCGCGCGCGGCCAGCGCCGTATCGGCGAAGTCCGAGAACACGCCATCGACGCCAAGCGCGTAGAACTGCTTGTATTCGAGCTTGGGATCGCCCTTGTAATCGAGCGCAAGGCGGCGTTTTTCGTTGCGGAAGGTGTAAGGATGGACCAGCAGGCCGGCCTTGTGCGCGTCCGCCACCAGGGTCGTCGGCGCGGTGGTGGTGCTGTCGGCCTCGTTGACCTTGCCGTCGCCGTTGGCGTCGACCAGCTTGCCGTCGGCGCCAACGCTGCCCTTGGAGCTGACGATATAGCGCTTCCACGGGCCGATGGCGTCGGCGTAGGTCTTGATCTCGGCCAGCCCGGCTGGCGTGACCATGGCGCTGAACAGGCGCTTGTCGCCCGCCACGGCCCAGTCGTACGGACGGTCGAACGGCGCGGCGTAGGTGAGGGCGCCGGTTTTCAGGTCGACATCGTCGGCGTCGATCAGTTGCACCATGCGCACGGTCGCGCCCTTGCCGCGCATGTACTTCAGGCTGCCCGGCTCGAACGACTGTACGAACACCGGCGCGCTGCGGCTGTTCCAGCCGGCGGCGGTGAGCAGGGCCAGCAGCTTGTCTTCGAGCGGCAGGCCAGCTTCGCGGTGGAAGGTCGGGTTTTTAGTCTCGGGATACAGGATGATGTTGCGGCCGCTCTTCTTGATCATGTCGACGATTTCCTGGATCGTCGCGATCTTGTAGCGTCCGTTGAACTGCTGCGGCCGCTCGGCGTCGGTGGAAATACCGCCCAGCGTCTTGATTTCGGCCAGGGTGAAGTCGCCCGCGAACCAGCCTTCCTCGACCAGGCCGTCCACGCTCATCTTGCGCTTGCGGCTGGCGAACTCCGGATGCGAGGCGACATCGGTGCTGTAAATCAGGTTGGGATCGTGGCGCGCGATCAGCACGCCATCCTTGGTCGAGACCACGTCCGGCTCGATCGCGTCGGCGCCTTGCTCGATGGCCATGGCGTAGGCTTCCACGGTTTCTTCCGGCAGGTAGCCGCCGGCGCCGCGGTGCGCCACCACCAGCGGCGCCTTGCCGTCGAGGGTGTTGAGGACCACCGGATCGTTGCTGTTGCATGCGCCGAGCGCGACTGTTGCGGCGCAGATCACTGCCAGATTCCTTTTGATTGCCATTGCATAGACTCCAAGTATAAACGCGGAATTCTAGGTGGTGGAAATGACAAGCTGATGACGAAGAAGCGCCGAGGCATTGACAAGGCCGCGGCCCGTCTCATCCAACGCGATTGCGCGGGAGCAGGGCGTGGCGCGGGCAGCGCGTGATCATCCAGCCGTCGTGCATTTTCTCCTCGCCGGGTTTGCCGCAGATTTCGCAAATCTCGGCGCTGAGCCACTCGATGTCGTGAAGGTACGATTCGAACACCTCGTTGTAGGGCGTGCAGCGTACAAGCAAACGTGCCCATTTTTGAAACACCTCGTCGATGACGATCCCCGGTGGCACCTTGTCGAAAACCTCGTCGACCAGGGGCCGCCAGCCTGCGCCGCATGTTCGTTCAATCCACTGCTTCGCTTCCGCCCGGTCCATACATGTTGCCCTTGAAATGTCAATCGGACAGTGTAGCCGTTCCGGCAAGCCCCCCCTGGTGTCAGGTCTGACATTCGGACACGGCCTCAGCCATTGTAGACAGCCCGCCGGCGGCTTCCTTGTCGCTGTTAAAGGAAGCCCCCCTGGTGTCAGGTCTGACATTCGGACACGGCCTCAGCCATAAGCCCCCCTGGTGTCAGGTCTGACATTCGGACACGGCCTCAGCCATTGTAGATGGCCCGCCGGCAGCTTCCTTGTCGCTGTTCAAGGTGAAACCGCGCTCCGACCGTTGTAAGCGAGCTCTTCCAATCGCAAATGACGTGCGTCGATGCAAGCCACAGGCTATGATCAGTCTGCATTCCAGCACTCATCCAGCCGGGCGGCGCCCGGCCTCGACCAGGGCGGACCCTTATGAAGATACGGCGTTGTGCAGTACTGTTCATCGAACCGCGCGAAGACCTTGGCATCGACTGGGCCGCTTTGTTCTCCGGTGAGGGAGCGCTCAGCGCCTCGCTGCGCTGGGTGGCGCTGGCGCCGCACCTGGACCGCGAAACCCCCATTGACGCGGCCCAGGTGGCCGCCCTCGGCGCCATCGGCCAGACCGCCTGGACCGAGCGCGCCGATGCCGAGCGCCAGCTTGGCGCCGCCATGGTCGAGAGCCTGCTCGCACTCGGTCTCCTGCTTGACGACGGCGATGGCAGTAGCAACATCGCCGCGCGCGAACGCGATACCGTGCTGCGCGAGCAGCACTGGCGCCCGCTATCGGCCGCCGCCCATATGTTCAGCCGCTGGGACGACATGCAGGTCGACAAGGGCATGCACTTCCCCAGTTTCGAGGAACTGGTCCAGTCTTACGGGGCGCCGCCCGAGCCGGCCATCGAACGCGGCGACAGCGAGCACGCCATCGCGCTGCCCGCCGCCCAGAGCGGCCCGCTGGACGCCCAGCTGCTGCGGCGCTACACCGGCCGCAACTACGATCCTGATGCGCCGCTGCCGCCCGAGGTGCTGGCGCGCCTGCTGCAACGCACCTTCGGCGTCCAGCTCCAGAGCATGCTGGCGCAGGAGGCGCTGGTATTCAAAAAAACCAGTCCCTCCGCCGGCAGCCTGCATCCGACCGAAGCCTATGTGCTGGTGCGGCGCGTGCCGGGCGTCGCGCCCGGCCTGTACCACTACCACCCGCTCAAGCACGCGCTGGAACCGATGGCGGCGCTCGAACCGGCCGCCGCGAGCGAGCTGGCGCGCCAGTTCGTGGCCGACCAGCACTGGTTTGTCGACGCCCCGGTGATGGTGGTGATGGCGGCGCGGGTGGCGCGCAACTTCTGGAAGTACCGCAACCACGCCAAGGCCTACCGCGCGCTCATGCTCGACGCCGGCCATCTGTCGCAAACGTTTTATCTGCTGGCCACCGAAGCGGGCATGCCGGGCTTCGTGACGGCGGCGGTGAACGAGAAGGTGATCGAACGCGCGTTCGGGCTCGATCCCTTGTCCGATGCGGTGGTTGCCGTGTGCGGCTGCGGTGTCGCAGCTGCCGGGCAGAGCACGCTGGAATTACGCTATGAAGAGTGAGACATGACGCCGGACCGACACCGCTTACGCGCTGGCGCCTAAAAAGAAGGGAATCGCGCCGGCAGCGCTGTCAAGCTTGGACATGAAAGCCATGCGGTCGATCGCGATGGCGTCCTTGCCCGCAAGGCAACGTTGCGATGGAATCTGCCCGGGCGCGAGCGCAATGCCGATGCTGTCCAATGCCGCCACAGGATCGCCCAGCAGGCGTGCGCGGAAGACGTCGTCGCTGGACAATTTACGCAGCAGGGAGTCGAAATCGCTATGCAGGTGGGTAGTCATGATGGGGGACCTTTTCGTGTAGGAAAATGATGAATCACGTAAGAGAAGCACCCAGTCATCGTAGGATAATTATTGATCAATATCAAGGTTTAGTGAGCATAGCTAGGTGTTTTTTTCATCGTTGTGGGCGCCATCCATCACTTCGTTAAACAGCGCTAAAAACGCCGGTAACAGTTGGGCGGCGACGGCGCCATCGCGCGCCATCAGGCGCTCTTCCAGCTCGCCGGCGGCGCGGTACAGCTCCTGCGCCGACAGGTTGCCGGCCGCGCCCTTGATCTTGTGGACCAGCAGGCCGGCCTGTTCCAGCTCGCCCTTGCCGAGCGCCTGTTCGATGGCGGCGCCGCTGGCGGCGAAGTCCTTGGCGAACATGGCCAGCAGGCGCGTGAGCAGCGGGCCGTTGTGGCCCAGGCGCGCCATGGCGGCCGCCACGTCGATGCCGGGCAGGTGCGCCGGCGCCTCGCCGCCGCCGGCCGGCTCGGGGGCGGACGGCGCCGCCACGCGGGTCGGATCGGGGCGGATCCATTCGGCCAGCACGGTGTACAGGATGGCCGGCTCGATCGGCTTGGACAGGTAATCGTTCATGCCCATCGCCAGGCAGCTGTCGCGGTAGCCGGCCACCGCGTGCGCGGTCATGGCGATGATCGGCAGGTCGGCGTGACGCGGGTTGGCGCGGATGCGCGCGCTGGCCTGGTAGCCGTCCATCTCGGGCATCTGGATATCCATCAGCACCGCGTCGTAGGCGGCCTGGTCGACCAGGCGCACCGCATCGACCCCGTTGCCCGCCAGGTCCACGTGCACGCCGGCGCGGCGCAGGATTTCGCTGGCCACCTGCTGGTTGACCAGGTTGTCGTCCACCACCAGCACGCGCGCGCCAAGAATGCGTTCGGCCGCCTGCGACGGGAAAGGGGCGGCGTCGGGCGCGGGCACGGCGGCGTCGAAGCCCATGGTCGCCAGCACGCTGTCGAGCAGTTGCGAGGCCGACACCGGCTTGACCAGGAAGGCACCGATGCCCGCTTCTTCGGCCGCCGCCTTGATATGGTCGCGCGCAAAGGCGGTCACCATGATGATCGACGGGATCGCCGCCAGGGTCGGGTCGTCCTTGATGCGGCGCGCCGTTTCCAGACCGTCCATGTCGGGCATGTTCCAGTCCATCAGCACCAGGTCGTAGGCGTCGAGCTGCAACGCGAACAGGGCGGCCGCGCCCGAACCGACCGCGCTGGCGTCAAATCCGAAGCTGCGTAGTTGCAGCTCGAGCATTTCGCGCGTGGGCGCGCTGTCGTCCACCACCAGCACCTTCTTGCCGCGCGCGCCGGCGCCGGCCTGCAGGCGCGTCGCGCCCTGCGCCGGGGCCACGTTCAGGTTCAGCGTGAAGTGGAAGCGGCTGCCGGCGCCAAGTTCGCTGTCGACCCGGATCTCGCCGCCCATCTTGCGCACCAGCTGCTGCGAAATCGCCAGCCCCAGCCCGGTGCCGCCGTAGATGCGGGTGGTGCTGGCGTCGGCCTGGGCAAAGGCCTGGAACAGGCGCTCCTGCTGCTCCGGGCTGATGCCGACTCCCGAGTCTTCGACCGCGAAGCACAGGCGCACCTGGGTGGTGTCGTCGCCGCGCCGCTCGCGGTCCCATTCCGCATCGCGTTCCACGCGCAACTGGATGTGGCCGTGCGCGGTGAATTTGAGCGCGTTGCCGACCAGGTTGATCAATACCTGGCCAAGCCGCAGCGGGTCGCCCATCAGGATCTGCGGCACGTCCGGCGCGGCCCAGATCACCAGTTCGAGTTCCTTTTCGGCGGCGCGCCAGGCGAACAAGTCGACGATATTGGTCAAGGTGTCAGGCAGGTCGAAGGGCACCACTTCGAGTTCCAGCTTGCCCGCTTCGATCTTTGAAAAATCGAGGATGTCGTTGATGATGTCGAGCAGGTTGTTGCCGGCGCGCGCAATCTTGCGGAAGTAGTCGCGCGGCTTGGCCGCCAGTTCCAGGTGGGTGCCCAGGCCCGCGAAGCCGAGGATGGCGTTCATCGGCGTGCGGATTTCGTGGCTGATATTGGCCAGGAATTCGCTCTTGGCGCGCGTGGCCGCTTCGGCGCGGGCGCGCGCCTGTTCGATCAGGCGCAGCGCATTGGCCTTCTGGAAGGCCGACACGAACGGCTCCTTGAGCGCCTTGAGCAGTTCCAGGTCGCCATCTTGCAGCGGCACTTGCGGCGCGCGGTTTTCGAATACCAGAAAGCCTTCGATGCGATGCTCGATGCAGATGCGTACCGCCAGTTGCGCGTAGCCGGGGTGCGGCGCGCTTGCGCCGGCGCGGGTCAGGTAGATATCGGTGGTGATCATCTCGGCCGCGGCGACATAGCGTGCTTCGGCCTCGTCCAGCGCCATGCGTTCTTCGACCGGCACGCCGCCGTCGCGGTCCCAGGACGCACGCATGGCCAGGCTGTCGGTATCGGTCTCGCGCACCAGCGCCCAGGCGGCGTCGATACCCTTGATGAACATCGACTCGCGCAGGATGGTCTGGAGCAGGGCGTCGAAGTCGAGCTGCTCGTTGATCGACTTGACGATGGCGTTGAGTTTTTCCAGGTGCTGGGTGCGCGAGTACACCAGCGCCTGCAGCGCCGCGCGGCTGCGCTCCAACTGCCTGATGCGCCAGCGGTACAGCCCATACATGGCCGCCAGCGCGGCCAGCGCATACCCCAGCTTTGCCCACCAGGTCTGGTGCCAGGCCGGCAGCACGCGCACCAGGATCGCCAGTTCCTCGTCGGCCCACACGCCGTCGCGGTTGGCGCCGCGCACGCGCAGGCGGTAGCTCCCCGGCGCCAGGTTGCTGTACGCCGCCACGCGCCGGTTGGCGTCGTTTTCGACCCAGGCCTGGTCGTAGCCTTCCAGCAGGAACGCGTAGCGGTTGCGCTTCGCATCCGAAAAATCGAGGGCCGCCACTTCGATCTCGAAGCCCTTGATCCCGGGCGGCAGGATCAGGCGGCTGTCGCGCTGCGCCAGCACCTGCGCGCCCGCCACCGGATGGCCGTCGGTGCGCAGGGAGCTGATCGCCAGCGGCGGGCGGTATTCCCAGTTGGCCAGGCGCTCGGGGTGCACCACGGTCAGCCCGCCGGTGGCGCCGAACAGCAGGTCGCCTTCCGGGGTGGCGGCGGCCGCGCCGATGAAGTAGGTGGGAAAGCCCAGGCCCTCGGCGCGCGCCAGCGCACGCGCCTTCAGGCTGCCGCTGTCGATGACGGCGATGCCGTTGCCGGTGGCGGCCCACATGCGCGCGCTGCGGTCCAGGCGCAGGGCCGACACCGCGCTGCTGGGCAGGCCGTCGGCCACGCCCAGGCGCCGGAACACGGGCGCGCCGAACGGCGTGCGCATTTCGAGCACGTTGATGCCGCCGCCGTGGGTGGCGACCCACAGGCGCCCGCGTCCATCCATGGCCAGGGCGCTGATGACCGGGTCGGACAGGGCGCTCTCGTTGCTCGGGTTGGCGAGGATCTGCTCGATCTTGCCGCTGCCCGGGTCGAGCCGGTTCAAGCCGTTGCGGGTGCCGATCCAGAGCGCGCCGCCGGGGTCCGTCATCAGCGCCTGGATGCGGTTGTCGGTCAGGCCGCCCGGGCCGCTGGCGTAGGTGGTCAGCGTATTGGCGGCCGGGTCGTAGCGCAGCAAGCCGTCGAAGGTGCCGAGCCACAGCTGGCCGGCTTGCGCCACGATGGTGCCGATGCGTGGATAGGCGTTTGCCTGCGGCAGCGCAATGCGCGCCACGCTGCGGCCGTGGTCCGAGGTGCGGTACAAGCCCAGTTGCGTGCCGATCCAGGCTTCCTGCGGACTGGCCTCGGCCAGCGCCAGCAGCACGCGGTTGGGCAGCGCGCTGTCCAGGCGCGACGGGTCGGGGCGCAGCGCGGCGCTGCGGGTGCCGTCGGCGTCGACCAGGTCCACGCCCTGGTCGGCAAGGCCGAGCCAGACCCGCCCGCCGGAGTCGGTCATCAGGGCGCTGACCGCCGCTTCCGGCAAGCCGTGCGCGCCGAAGACGGCGGCCACGGCGCGGTTGTTGGGGTCATGAAAATCGACGCTGCGCTCGTTGCTGACCCAAATCAACCCGCTGCGGTCGCGCAGCAGGGCGGCGGCGCGGTCGTTGGCCAGGCTGGCCGGCACCGCCGCCTGGTGCACGATGCGGCGCGCCCGCCCGCTGGCGGCGTCGATGTCGATGATGCCGCCGCCGTAGGTGCTGGCCCACCAGCGTCCCGGCACGATCTCGGAAATGGCCAGCACCATGTTGGCGTGGGCATCGTTGACACCGTCCAGACGCATGATGCGCGCCCGCGTGGCGCCGGCGTCGACCACGCCGATGCCGCTTTTCAAGGTGCCGAAAGCGATCTCGCCGCGGCTGTTTTCGCCGAACGAGAGCACCGCGTCGCCCGCTGCGCCGTCCGCGCCTTCCTCGCCCACCGCGACCGTTTCGAAGCGGCCGCTGACGGCGTCGCGGCGCGCCAGGCCGCTACTGGTGCCGATCCACAGATTGCCCTTGCGGTCCAGGTGCAGCGCGCGAATGCGGGCGTCGGGCAGGGCGCCGGGGACGCCGGGGTCGGGACGATAGTGACGCACGGCGGTGCGCGCCGGGTCGACGTAGTCCAGGCCCGACGGCGTGCCGACCCAGACGCCGCCCATGCCGTCGCTGGCGATCGCATTGATGGCGGCGTCGGCCAGGCCGGCCGCGCCGGCGGGAAAGCGGATGAAGCGCTCGCGCACCTTGTCGTACATGGCCAGCCCGCCGGTGGCGGTG
Source organism: Massilia sp. CCM 8734 (assembly GCF_011682155.1). Classification (NCBI taxonomy): domain Bacteria; kingdom Pseudomonadati; phylum Pseudomonadota; class Betaproteobacteria; order Burkholderiales; family Oxalobacteraceae; genus Massilia; species Massilia sp. CCM 8734. The sequence continues at coordinate 100,377 of NZ_WHJI01000022.1, read as the reverse complement.
CCGATCCACAGGCGCCCGCGCCGGTCCACGTGCAGCGCCTGGATAAAGTCGGCGGGAACCGAATACGGGTCGGCGGCGTTGTGCACGAAGGAGAGCATGCGGTAGCCGTCCCAGCGCCCCAGGCCGCGCTGGGTGCCGATCCAGATAAAGCCGTCGCCGTCCTGCGCCAGCGCCATCGCCACCGGGTGCGGCAAGCCCTGGTCCAGGCCAATGTGCTCGAACAGCGGCGTGGCCAGCTTGTCCCAACGGTTCGCCACCCCGGTCGCCGCCAGCGCCGCGCCGGCGTACAGGTACAGCGCGGCGATCAATGGCGCCAGCCAGCGGCGTCGTTGCGCTCGGTCGGGACGGGGCAAGGGGGTCATCGGCGGTCCGTCGCGGGTGAACGGAGGCGGCGCCCGAAGGCGCGCGCGTGGCGACGGACTGATGTGGCGTGGATGTTCAAGTCGGGACGCGCTCCTGTCGGTGAAAATCGGATGCCGCGGCGTCCCCCGTGATGGGCCGCCTTTCCTGAAAGCATACGCACTTGTCCGGATACTGTCTATTCAGCGCACTCTTGCCGTATTCCTTTGGCAATGTTGCGCCCGCGTTTAGCGCCCAAGGTGTTGCGATAATCCAAAACGATGCCGGAACGGCAAGCCACACGCGACGCGGCAGACGAAATTGCTCAAAATCATTGCTGAAAAAAACTTCGTAACAAATCCGAACCTTGCCGATTGAGCAGCCTCAAACCAAGCCATTCACGCTTTTGGAAGAGGACTTCGCATGAGTAAGATTACCTTGATCAATTTGGAGCAATGCGCCGTGACACTTGCCTGCAGTAGTTTCGCGTTGTTACTGGGTGCCTGTGGCGGGGGCGGGGACGCCGAACGCACGCCTGCGCAGGCGCAAACGGCCGCAGGGGCCACGGTCCCGCAGCAGGCCAGGCCGCCCGACCCCGCCCCCGCTCGCGCTCCCGCCGGCCAGGACGCCTCCGCCGATGCCGATGATGCCAACGGCCCCGATGCGGCGCAGCTGCCCGACGTTGCGCCGGAATCGTTCGCCATGGCCGGTCACGGGGCGGGCGGCGCCGACGACGAGCAGGCAAGCCTCGCCGCCAGGCCTGGCAGCGCGCTGTACGTCTCGCCGCAAGGCGCCGACGACAATCCCGGCAGCGCCACGCGGCCGTTCCGCACCCTGGCGCGGGCCGCGCGCGCGGTGGTCCCGGGCACGACCGTGTATGTGGCGCCGGGCGCCTATGGCGGCGGCGTCAAGACCACCGTCAGCGGCCGCGCCGACGCGCGCATCGCCTTCGTCTCCACCCGGCGCTGGGGCGCACGGATCGTGCCGCCGGCCCGCTCGGGCAGCACCAGCGCCTGGGACAACCGCGGCGACTACGTCGACATCGTCGGCTTCGAGATCGATGGCGGCGCGCATCGCGGCGGCGAGCGCTGGACCAGCGGCATCTACAACGGCGGCTCCCACGACACCATCCGCAGCAACCATGTACACCACGTCGCGCGCGAAGGCGGCTGCAGCAGCGCCGGCGGCGCCGCCATCGGCGTGGACGGCTACTACGGCGGCGTGCAGTCGCACGCGATCGCCAACCTGGTGCACGACATCGGACCGGTCGGCTGCCGCTTCGTGCAGGGCATCTACGTGAGCACCACCGGCAGCGTGAAGAACAATGTGGTGTACCGGGTGGCCGAGGCGGGCATCCATTTGTGGCACGACGCGCGCGAGGTGATCGTCTCCAACAACACCGTGACCAGTTCGAACACCGGCATCGTCGTCGGCGGCGGCGACTTTTATCACACGTCCGGCCCGAACGACCGCACGGCGGTGTACAACAACATCGTCTACGATAACAAGATGGGCATATCGGAGCAGGGCCGCACGGGCCGCAACAACAGCTACCGGAATAACCTGGTCTACAAGAACAGCGACTACGACTGGCGCCTGAAAAACGGCCTGACGCACAGCGGCACGGTCAGTTCGGCGCCGCTGTTCGTGGGCGACACCAGCGTGGCGCTGCCAAACTTCAGCCTGAGCGCCAGCTCGCCGGCGATCGGGCGGGCCACGCCGCAGCATGCCGCCGCCACCGACTTCAATGGCCGTCCGCGCAATGTGTTTTCGGGCTACGACATCGGCGCGTACCAACACTGAGCGCGAATCCTGAGCGCGCGGCGCCGGCGGTGCGTGCGCCGCGCGTTCATATTCTTCTTTACATCTGCGTAAAAGCCGGGTTAGACTCTGCGCCTTCGCAATACAACCCACTACTGAATCGAGAACCTGCCGTGCTTGACCACAGCCAACCTATCTGCTGACGATATCGGATTGACCTGCCGCGAGTGCGCTTTCACCAGCCACCGGTACGCTGTGCATGCCGCATGCCTCATTCCCACGACCTTGCCGTCGTGGCGTAGTTCCGCCTTTGTCGTCAGCTCCCATCTACAACATGGAGCACATCATGACGAACTTCGTTCACAATCTGGAATTACATAAATACCCGTCCACGCGCCACCTGGAAGGCTCGCAGCTGCAACAGGGCGACGACGGTTTCGACAAGCCGAACAAGCGCAACGATCCGCGTGCGGCCTATGCCTCGCTGGCCGGCCGTTACATCGTGGTCGAAGAAAAACTCGACGGCGCGAATGCGGGCCTGAGCTTTTCCGAAGGCGCCGAACTGCTGCTGCAAAGCCGTGGCCATTACCTGGCCGGCGGTGGGCGCGAGCGCCAGTTCAGCATCTTCAAGCGCTGGGCCGCCGCCCACGAAAGCGCGTTGATCGAACGCCTGGGCGACCGCCACGTGATGTACGGCGAGTGGATGGGCAAGAAGCACAGCGTCTTCTACAACCACTTGCCGCATCTGTTCTGCGAGTTCGACATCTACGACCGCGATAAACAGGTGTTCCTGTCGACCGCCGCGCGCGCAGCCCTGCTGGGCGAGGCGCCGGTGCTGCCGGTGCCGGTGCTGTACGCGGGCATCGCGCCGCCACGGCTGGCCGACCTGACCGCGTTGATCCGCTTTTCGCTGGCCAAGACCGAGCGCTGGCGCCACGACTTCGAAGCGACGGTCGAACGCGAAGGCCTGGACCTGGCCAAATGCTGGACCCAGGCCGACAAGTCCGACCTGGCCGAGGGCCTGTACATCAAGGTCGAAGAAGACGGCGTGGTCGCGGCGCGCTACAAATGGGTGCGCAGCGACTTCGTGCAGGCCATCCTGGACTCGAAGATGCACCACTCGCAGCAGCCCTACGTGCCGAACCAGCTGGCGCCCGGGGTCGATATCTACGCACCGCGCCTGAGCACCACATGGGAAGACCTGGGCGTGGTCACCGAAGGAGCCAAATGATGGACAAGCTGACTTACAAAGCCATGGCCGCGCACGTGCCGGCGCCCGGCCAGGCGCCCGACTGGGCCTGGTTCCTGCACGCGATCCCCGAGCTGGCCTTGCTGGCATCGACGCCGCAGGACCCGTATTACCATGCCGAAGGCGACGTCTGGATTCACACGCGCATGGTGGTCGAGGCCCTGATGCGCGGTGGCGACTACATCGACGGCAGCGCTGAGGAACGCTTCATCCTGTTCTATGCGGCGCTGTTGCACGATATCGCCAAGCCGGCCACCACGGTGATCGATCCGGAGAGCGGGCGCATCGGCCAGCCGGGCCACTCGAAACGCGGCGCCATCGATGCGCGCATCCTGTGCTGGCATGCGGGGGTGCCGTTTGCGCTGCGCGAGCACATTTGCCGCATCATCACCGTGCACCAGCTACCGTTTTTTGCGCTGGCCGGGAACAAGAACGGCCAGTCGGCCGAATTCCTGATCCGCAAGCTGTCGCACGAGCTGGACCTGCGCCTGCTGTCGGCAATGGCGCAGGCCGACATGGAAGGGCGCTGGTACGAGAAAAAGGACGACTGCCTGGTCGATATCGCGCTGTTTCGCGAGATGGCGCGCGACGAAGGCTGCTACGGCACGCCGAAGGCGTTCGCCGATGCGCACACGCGCCTGTCGTACATGCGCGGGGCCGGCATTGCGCCCGATTTCGTGCATCACCAGAACCCCGGCTCGCGCGTGACGGTCATGTCAGGCTTGCCGGCGTCGGGCAAGAACCATTGGGTGGCGGCCAACCGGGCCCGTTTGCCGGTGGTGTCGATCGACGACGCGCGCGAAGAACTGGGGCTGCGCCACGGGGCCAACGAAGGCGCGGTGGCGCATCGCGCGGTCGATTTCGCCAAGGAGATGCTGCGCGAAAAGGCGCCGTTCGTGTGGAACACCACGCATTTGAGCGCGCAGATGCGCAAGAAGACGCTCGACCTGCTGTATGCCTACGATGCCGAGGTCGAACTGGTGTACCTGGAGCAGCCGCCGCAGGTCATCTTCAAGCGCAATAACCAGCGCGACACCAGCCTGCCCAACAAGGCGATCGAGCGCATGCTGTTCAAGTGGGAGGTGCCGCTGCCGACCGAGGCGCATGCGGTAAGTTACTTATGACGGAGATATCGACGCCGCCGATCGGCATGAGGAACCACCCACCCAGCCATGGCTCGATGGGTGGGGCCGTGGCCGTCGGTGCGCAGGTGGCGGAGATCGTGATTACGCCACCGCCATCCAGTGCTGCCCTTTCGCGTAAGCCAGCAATCTGCGCGCACCGCTGGCCAGGCTGGCGGGATCGTCCAGCGACCGGCCGGCCGCCGCCAGTTCCAGTCCGGCCAGCGCGGGGGCGAGGCGCTGGCGCAGGCGCGGCGACTCCTGCGCCAGGTGCGAATGCGCCCATGCGATGAAGTCGGCGTGCGTCGCGGCCGCTGTCATCGACAGGAAAAACACCATCTGGCGCCATGCGTACGCGGCGTTCCTGATCGCGCGCGGGTCGCCCGGCCAGGCGTTCAGTGCATTGTGCTGGTTCCGGCAAATCCACGCAAAGCATTGCTGCGCCATGCGCTCGTAGTGCGCTTGCAGTTCACCATCGAGATCGAGCCTGGCGACCAGCGCGGCCAGGTTGTGCGTGGTGAGGATCTGCTGCTGCTCGATGACCATGGCATTGTTGATGACGGTTCCGAAGCCGCTGCGGACACCGGCGCGCGCTTCGCACAGGCCGGTCAGGCCGTCAGCGTTGGCCTGCGTTGCGGCGCTGCCGTCGCGGCGCTGCGCCAGCTCGCGCAACTGCGCCCGAACGGCGGCGTCGATTCCGTAATAGTGGTAGTACAGGCTGTCGTCGAGCATGGCGCTCGCGTGCGCCGCCACGTTGGCGAACTTGTGCCCGAACGTGCCCATGAAAATATCGGCGGCCAGTTCCTCTACCAGCGGCAGGTCCAGCCCCGCATTGCCGGCCAGGGTGTTCAGTTCCTGTATCAGCGGGTTGGGGATGGCGGTCTGCGGGAACGAGGTCAGTGCCAGCAGCGCGAGTTCGTCGAGCGTGCGGCGCGCCAGCGTACGCGGCGCCAGGCCTTGCTGGCGCTGTGCGTTGACGGCGGCAACCCACGGCAATTCACCTATCCGCACCTGGCTTTGCAGGTTTTGCAGCAGCAGCGAACGGCGGCGCCGGAAAGCCTGGTACAAGGCGCCGTACAACTGCTTGAGCGACGGTTCCGCGAGCGCCGCGCCATTGATGGCGGCGCTCAGTTGCGGCAGCACGCCGGCCAGCACTTCGGCGGACCCGATGACGCCGCGTTCGACCAGCACGGGCACGCTCTCGATGCTGCATCGGTCGAGCTTGGCCAGCAAGACGGCGGGGATCGGCGCACCGGCGTCCTCGCCCAGGCTGGCCGCTTCGGCGACGGTGACCGGTACGCCCAGCGGCGCCGGGTCGTCCAGGCCGCCGTCCTGCGCAACGGCACGCAGGCGATCGGCCAGTACGCCGGCGAGCAGGTGATACGGCACCGCCGCAACTTGCCTGGCCTGTGCGCTGCGCAGCGCCGCCAGTTGCGCCGATCCGGGCAAGCCGCGTTTGCTGATGTAGCGGCCCAGGATCAGGCGGATCCGGCCGACATCGCGCCCGCTCAGCGCGGCCGGTTCGCTCACGCACAGGTGCAGGTAGCCGCACAGCTCGGCCAAGCTGTCGTCCGTGCGCGCTGCGGCGGCGTGTGCTTGCCATTCGCGCAGCAGCGCTTCGCCGCGTTCGCGCCAACCGGCAGGGTAGAGGCGGCACGGCCAGCCGCCGGCGATGCGGAATTTCCCGCTCGCCGGATCGCGCCATGCGCCATCGGCGCCGATATCGATGGACGGTGGCGCGCCGTCGACGCTGTCGAGGAACAGCCGCAGCACGCGGTCGTACAGCGGCAGGCGCACGCGCACGGCGGCGCGCTGCGCCAGGATGCGCGGGTTGCCGTCGCCCTGGCGTTTTTGCAGAGCGCTCACCGCGGCGCTCACAGGCGCCAGGAAAACGCGTTCGCCGAAGCGGCGCGGCTGCGCAGCCGGCAGCGGATAGAAGCGCAGCCGGTCGAACCACGGCGCGATCGCGTCAAGCACTTCGCGCGCCTGCTCAAGCTTGCCGTGCCGCGTGAGCCAGGCGACCACCAGCAGCGCGCCTTCTTCCGGGACGTTGATCTCGTAGCAGCCCGAGTCGAGCAGGGCGTACAGGCTGGCCAGTCCTTCGTCGGTCAGCAGGCGCGCGTTGAGCCAGCGTCGCGCGGCGGGCGTGGGCGCCATGCCGGCCGCGGCAAGCGTGGCCAGTTCATGGCCCTGCAGGGGGCCGCCGGCCTTGAAGTCGCCTGTCGCAAAGCCGCCCTTGACGACGTCGGGCGTCACCCAGGCCGGCGCGCCGTCGAGCGGCGTGCGCGAGCCGACCGCGATCGCTCCCGTGAACATCCCAACCATGACCTGTTCCCACTGCCGCGCCTTGGTCGCGCCGTTGGCGCGCACTTGCGGGTCGGGATGGTCGCTGACGGCGCGCAAGGCGGCAGCCAGTTGCAAAGTCGCATAGCCGGGCGCAATGCGGATCCGGCCGGCGCCGGAATCGTCGTTATCCACGTGGTATCCGATGAAATAAAGTGTTGGGTCCGGAAGCTGGAATCGAACCAGCGCCTACTCAGATCGAAGCCAAGTGCTCTGCCATTGAGCTATTCCGGAATTGTTTTTTGCATGGACGCGGCGCCCAGCAGCATTGAGTAGAATCAATGCTCAGGCGATAACCTTAACATTATCGGTAACATAGTTCAATATAATTTGACACACCGCCTTACGCATCGCCCAAAGCAAGCGGCGTATACAGTCCTGCGGCGCGCAACGCCTCGCGCATGGCCATGACGCTGGCCATTTGGTAGCAACTCACTTTGGAGTCGGTTTCGTGATAAGCGCCGTTCACCACCCGAATGCGGCAGCCGCTCAGATAGTCGCCGTCGAACGCCTCCTCCGCCATGACATACTTGATACTGCTGATCACGGCGTCAATGAAGCGGATGGGAATTTGCGCATCCGTCACTTCCCAACTGAGCGTGCAAGGCGAATACCACGATGTGGCCGGTTCGAGAATCAGTTCGATCGCGCCGCAACGGCCTGGCGGTCCGTTCTGGCGCACGTACACTCCCGTGGCGGTGCACGTGGTCTGGAGCTGTACGCTGCGTCCACCGTTCGTTACCAATGCGATTTTCATCATGATTTCCCTTGGTCGGACCGGGTAAAAAGAGCGCAGGATATGCCAGCGATTGGCATGGCGGCTGACTGATGGATCAAGGCAGCACGGACGCTGCAGACGAATACAGTCCGACGCTGCGAAGCGCCTCGCGCATGGCCAGAGCGCTCGCCATCACGTAGCAATTCATGCTGGAATCGACATGGTTATACGCGCCCTCGACAACCCGAATCCGGCAGTCGCTCAGGTAGTCGCCCTCGAAGCCGTCTTCTCCAATGACGTGATGGATGGCGCGAACCGTTGCGTCGAGGAAAATGACAGGAATTGTTTCTTCCGCCACTTCCCAACTGAGCGAGCATCTGCCGTCAAGGTCGGCCGGTTCCAGGATCAATACAACCACGCCATAGCGGCCCGGAGAGCCGGTCTGGCGAATGAACTCACCGCGTCCGCTGCCGCGTGTGAGCAACGGTATGCCACGCTCACCGTTTTGACGCTAGGACAGTTCCATCAGATCAGCCCCATCGTTTCCACCATGGGCGTTCGCTCGCAGCGGCTTGGGCGGCGTCGGCCAAGGGCGCAGCCGCTTTTGGCGCAGGGCGTGCCTCGACAATTTGGGCGCCGCCACAGGCACCACAGAACGCGGTAAACTCTTCCATTTCGGCATCGGCGGGGATGTTCGGAAAGACCACCTTGATCAGGTCGGACGGCGCGTCGAGCAGTTCGTCGAAGCCGCATTTGTGGCATGCGCCGATAAGCCACGACGGGCGTTCCTCAAGATACTTGTCGCTCACCATGACCGGATGATTGTTACTGGTGGCGATGAAGCGGATCGACTGGTTCAGGCGTACCGAGGTCACTTGCGTCGGCGTAATGATCAGCCGGCCGCTGAACACGTCGCCGTCGACACCCGTGACGGTGACCCATGCCGCTTCCGGGTTCAAGGTCGTGATGCGCGGACCGCCATCGTGAATGATGACCTGGATATCGTCCGGATAGTCCGGGTGAAACTTGCCTGACAAGGCTGGATGTGTACGCCATTCCATGGTCGTGTTTTCCTGTGAATGAGACTGTCGCGCCGCGCGCGAAAAAGGGCCGGAAATCGCTTTCCGGCCCTGGACTTACTTTACAACATGATTACGCAGCCATCGCCTCGGTACGGGGCTGCATGCACGGCGCGTGCCGTGCATACACCGCGCTGGCAAACGCACGCCCTTGCGACAGCGAGCGCAAACTGGTCGTGTGACCGAACAGCCTGGCCAGCGGCACGTCGGCGACGACTTCCACCCGGCCGGTCTGCTCTTCGATGCCGAGCACCTTGCCGCCACGGCGCTGCAGGTCGCCGATGACATCGCCCGCATTGACTGCCGGCGCATCGACGCTGACCGTCATGACCGGTTCCAGCATCAGCGGATGTGCTCGCTTGAGCCCGGCCAGGGTGCCTTCCTTGGCCGCGACCATGAACGCCATGTCGTTGCTGTCGACCGTGTGGTAGTCGCCATCGAGCAGGGTCACCTTGACGCCCGTCACCGGGTAGCCGAGAGGACCTTGCGCCAGCGCATGCCGCACACCTTTTTCGATGGCTGGAATGAAGTTCGCAGGCACCACACCGCCCTTGATCGCATTCTCGAAGGCAAACACGCCCTCGAATGGCTCCACCCGCAGCACGACCCGCGCATACTGCCCGCTGCCGCCGTTTTGCTTCGACACTTTGCCTTCCAGTTGCACCGCCGGCCCGGCGATGGTTTCGCGGTAGGCAACCTGGGGCGCACCGACCGTCACTTCCACCCCAGTTTCGCGGCGCACACGTTCCAGCACCACGTCCAGGTGCAGCTCGCCCATGCCCCACAGCACCGTTTCACCGCTGAGCGGATCGCTTTCCAGGCGCAAGGACGGATCCTCGCGGCGGAAGCGGTCGAGCGCGGCCAGCATCTTGCCGCGGTCGCCACCCTTGCCGGGCTCGATCGCCAGCGCCACCACCGGTTCGCCGGCGTGGATGGTTTCGAGCACCAGCGGCGTCGCCCTGGTCGAGAGCGTGTGCCCGGTCAGCGCCTCTTTCAGGCCGGCGATGGCGATGATGCTGCCAGCCTCGGCCTGGGCCACGCCGGTGCGGCGGTCCGCATGGATCACATACAGGCGACCGATGCGCACGCTCGCGCCGAGCGAGGCGTTCCACACCACGTCGCCTTCGCGCAGGGTGCCGCCGTACAAGCGCACATACGACAGCGCACCGTGCTCGTCGTGCACCACCTTGAACACCAGCGCCGCCAATGGATCGGCGTCGCCGGTGCCGACGGTGACCTTCGCATCGTCCAGGCGCGCCATGGGAGCGGCGCGCTCGTCGGGCGAGGGCAACCAGTCGACGACAGCGTCGAGCAGCGGCTCGATGCCGGCGTTGCGGTAGGCCGAACCGGCCAGCACCGGCAGCGCGCGCCGCGCCAGGGTCATGGCGCGCAGGCCGGCCCGCACATCCGCCGGCGACAGGGTGTCGTCGGCCAGGAAGGCGAGCGTGAGCGCGTCGCTGGCGTCGGCCGCCACCGCCGCAGCGTGGGCGTAGGCCGCCGCCGCCTGTGCTTGAAGCCGTACGGGCAGGGGTGTCGCGCTCATCAGGCCGGCCGCATCCCATGCCAGGAAACGCTGGCCGAGCACGTCGATGACGCCTTCGAAGGCGTCGCCGGCGCCGACCGGAATGCTCAAAGGCACGGCCAGCGCGTTCAAGCGCGCGCCGATCTGGGCGAGCACGCGGCCGAAATCGGCGCCGGCGCGGTCCATCTTGTTGATGAACACGATGGTCGGCACGCCGTGCTTTTGCGCCTGGCGCCAGACGGTTTCGGTCTGGGGCTGGATGCCGGCCACGCCGCACAGCACCGTCACGGCGCCGTCGAGCACGCGCAGCGAACGTTCGACTTCGATGGCGAAGTCGATGTGGCCGGGCGTGTCGATCAGGGTGAAGGCGTGCTTGTTCCAGAAGGCGCGGGTGGCGGCGGCGCCGATGGTGATGCCGCGTTCTTTTTCCAGGTCCATGCTGTCCATGGTGGCGGTGCCCTCATGGACTTCGCCGGCGCGGTGGATCTCGCCGGTTTTGAGGAGGATGCGTTCGGACAGGGTGGTTTTGCCAGCGTCGATGTGGGCAATGATACCGAAGTTGCGCGTGTTGGCGCGAAGGACTGTCGCAGTCATGGTGGTGCTTTCTAAACATAGCGGGCGGTCGTAGATTGTCTTTGAGACAAGCGCCGCGGGAGCCATGCGACCACCCTTGTTCAGTGATCCCGCGCGCGTTCTTCGTCGGCTGACTTCATGATATATATGCTCCTAAGCAACTATTGAGTGGGGAAAAGCGAAACTGCAAAAACAAAAAAGGCCCGGAGTGGGCCTTTGTGATGGGTGCTCGTTACGAGCGAATCAAGGGCGCACTATCGCGGCCCGGGACGTTGTGGCAACGTGCCGGGAAGGGCGAAGGTAAAAAGAGGATGTCCATTGAGTTCATGGCCGCAAGCTTAGGGTGGTATTTGTCGAATGTCAAGTGCTTATTTTGTTGTTGATTCGGCACGCGAACGGCGCTTGCGGCGGGATGGGATCGTCCGCGCCCATCTATTTTGCGTAATACATTGAACTTAGCCAACATTTCCTCGATCACTGATGTAAAAATACCGCTCTGTTGCACAAACACTATTTCGACTGGCGCGCAGCGGGCGTGCGAGTTTCCGACTACCCAGCAAAAAGAGCAGGAAATTGACAATGAACACCCTCACCAGCCGCTGCGCGAGCGGCCTGATCGCCCTGGTATTGCTTTCCGCCTGCGCAACGCAGGAATCCGGCACCGCCGATGCGGCGGCGGGCGGCAGCGGCGCGGCGCCCGGCAGCCTGGTCGCCAACGGCAAATTGACCACGGAAGGCGAGGCGCGGCGCGAACGCGCGTTCAAGGCGTATCAGGCGGGCAACAAGGCGCTGGCGTATTCCGAATGGCTGGGGATCGCCGAGCAAGGCTACGCCGAGTCGCAGTTCAACATCAGCGTGATGGAGAGCGACGGCGACACCGGCGCGCCGAATACGACCAAGGCGCTGGCCTGGTTGCACAAGGCGGCCGACGGCAATTATCCCGAAGCCCAGTTCCAGCTGGCCCAGCGCTATAACAAGGGCGATGGTGTGACCAAGGATGTGCCCAAGGCCCTGGTGTACTGGCGCAAATGCGCGCTGCTGGGCGAGAAACGCTGTGGGTTCAACGCCGGCGTGGCGCTGGCGGGAGGCCTGGGCGTGGCGCGCGATGAGGCGGCGGCGAGGACCTTGTTTGCCGAAGCCGGCAGCGGCACGGGGGCGCTGGTGGCCGCCCAGTCCGAGCTGGGCAAGATGTATCTGCAGGATAACAAGGAGCGCGACTTCGTCAAGGCGCGCCAGTGGCTCGAGCAGGCGGCGGCCGGCAACGATGCCGAGGCCCAGTACAACCTGGCCCTGATCTACAGCAATGGGTATGGCGTCAAGGCCGACAAACGCAAAGCGCTGGCGCTGTACCAGCGCGCCGCCAGGCAGGGCGAGCCGATGTCCTTGAACAACCTCGGGGCCGCCTATCGTTTCGGCGAGGGCGTGCCGAAGGACCAGAAGAAGGCGCTTGCCATGTTCAAGCAGGCGCATGACGGCGGCAACATGCAGGCCACGGTGAATTTGGCCGACATGACTTTCAAAGGCTGGGGTGTCCGCGCCAACAAGACGGCGGCGGCCGACCTGTACAAGCTGGCCGCCGATGCCGGGCACCCGGCCGGGCGCTGCCGCTACGCGCAGGCGCTGCGCCATGGTGACGGCGTCACGCGCAATCCGGGCCAGGCCAGCCGCCTGCAGGAAGCGGCAAACAACGCCAATGCGCCGTGCGACAGCGACGCGCCGCTCGGCGAGTATCTGGTCAACCGGCGGGTCAAGGGCCGCCCTTGAGCCGGATTGGCAGGCATTAACGGCGCCGGCGGACCGATCCCAGGCTTGTCTCGCATCAAACATACATTTGGGCAACTATGGCACTATGCCGATCTGTTGCACCAACAGGGCGCGCCGTGCCCATGGTCATAACTGACAGAGGGAAGCTGATAATGAATACGATCTCGCGCCGCTATGCTGGCGCCCTGACTTGCCTGGTCTTGTTGTACGGGTGCGCCACGCGGGAGGCCGGCATCACCGGTGCGAGCGGCGCAAGTGGCGCAAGCGGCGGCGCGCCGGGCAGCCTGTATGCGAATGGCAAGCTGACCGCCATGGGCGAAGCGCGCCTCGCTCATGCGGCAAAGGCCTATTCTGAAGGAAACGAAGCGCAGGCCTACGCCGAATTCCTGGTGTTGGCCGAGCAGGGCCATGGCGAATCGCAATACAATCTCGGCGTGATGGACGGCGACGGCGTCGCTGACGGCGCGCCCGACATTCCGAAGGCAATTGCGTGGCTGCAAAAAGCCGACGGCGCCGGCTATCCGGGCGCCCTGTTTCAACTGGGCGTGCACCATTACAAGGGCGTCGGCGTCGCCAGGGACGTGCCGAAGGGCGTGGCCTACTGGCGCACGTGCGCCGCCCGGGGTGACAATGACTGCGCATTCAATGCCGCAGCCGTGCTCGCCACGGGCAAGGGCATGCTGGCGGACCGCGCGAGCGCTATGACCCTGTTTGCCCAGGCGGGCAGGGGGCCGGGCGCGAAGGTCGCTGCGCAGTCGGAACTGGCCAGGATGTACATGGCCGATGGCAAGCCCAACGACCACGTCAAGGCAATCGAGTGGTTCGAAGCGGCGGCCGCCAACAACGATGCGCAATCACAGCATCAGCTTGCACGTTTTTACATCGAAGGCGTGATCGTCAAGGCCGACCAGCGGCGCGCGCTGTCGATGTACCAGCGCGCCGCCGCGCAGGGCTACGCGCCGTCGTTGAACAATCTGGCGATCCTGTACCGCTACGGCGACGGCGTGGCGCGGGACCAGGGGCGCGCTGTCACGATGTTCCGGCAGGCGCATGAAGCGGGCATGCTGGAGGCGACGGTCAACCTGGGCGACGTGACCTTCATGGGTTGGGGCACGCGCGCCGACAAGACGGCGGGGGTGCGCCTGTACCAGATCGCCGCCGATACCGGTCACCCGGCCGGGCGTTGCCGCTACGCGCAGGCGCTGCGTCATGGGGATGGCGTGGCGCGCAACGTCGCCCTCGCCAAGCGCCTGAAGGACGCGGCCGAGAATGCAGGCTATCCGTGCCACAGTGACGAGCCGCTCGGCAAGTCCTTGTTCAACACCCGCAGCAAGGGCCGCAGCTAAGGCCGTCACGAGGCCGGGTGGTGGTGCATATGCAATCCGGTTGCGTTTGGGGCCGGCTTGGGCTATGATCTTGTTTTGCAACACAGTTGCACCAAGCAGCGCAAGGCAGGTCAGTTCGATGATAAAACGCGTAATTGGAGTGGCGGACTACGCCGGAATGACGGCGGCCGCATTGTGCCTGCTGCACTGCCTCGGGCCGCCGCTGTTGCTGGCCGCTTTTCCCCTGGTCAACTGGTTCCCGCATGACGACGGGCTGCACGCGTGGCTGCTCATTGTCGTTGCGCTGCCGGCGCTGGTGGCCCTGGTGGCCGGCTTTCGCCAGCACCGGCGTGCGCTGGTCCCGGCCCTCGGCGCCTGCGGCTTCGCCTGTTGCTGCGCGGCGGTGCTGGTGGCCGGCCCGCGTTACGGGCACGGCGCCGAAGCTGTTGTGACCAGCATCGGCGGCTTGTTCATCTTTGCCGCCCACCTCAAGAACCGCGCCTTCTGCGCCAGTTGCGTGATGGCCAAGAAGGCGCGCTGCTGCTGACCACCTTGCCGGTCGTTCAGACAAGTTGACACAAGGAGTACCGCTCGGATGGTGCGTGACAGACGTTGGATTGGGGCGGGATGCGTGATCGTGATCGGATGCGGCATGGCGACGCGCCGCTATCCGTCCGTATTGTCGCATTACTTCGGCAACTATCCCGGCGATGCGCTGTGGGCCTTGCTGGTGTTTTTGCTGTGGGCGTTCTGCCTGCCGCGCGCGAAGACCGGCACCCTGGTCATGCTGGCGCTGGGGACCGCCTTCGCGGTTGAATTTTCACAGCTGTACCAGGCCGCGTGGATCAGGCACCTGCGCGCCACCAGGGCCGGCTACCTGGTGCTCGGCAGCGGCTTCGACTGGCGCGACTTGCTTGCTTACACTGTCGGTATCGGCTTCGGCGCTCTGCTCGAGCGCGCACGCGGCATGCTGCGCTAGCAGCAGTTCCCCAGACAACAAACGATGCAGGCCGGATCGCGGTGCACCCACGGGCCGCGCCGCTTGGCGGCGTGCGTCAGCCAACGATCTCTCAGCTGGTTCAACAGCAGGGCATTCACGCAAATAGCTTGTCCACCGCCGACCATCGGCTCCCACTCTCCCGGATAACGTTGATTGTCAGCTTGACGTGCCATGCCGAAGCGATATTCGTCGTTAGTGTCGCCTTTAACATAATTTCTTGAAAAATAAAGCTTGCGGTGGATTCTCACGATTTTTCGCGCGTAGACTCGCTGAGGATCGCAGGTCGCAAAGCGGGGTTCCCGTGGCAGCAATACCCGGTTCCAGGATGGGAATTCGGGCGCCTCTACCAGACCACGTCCGCAATGGTCGAATGGTCGCCGTCACAATCGACTTCGAAATCCGACCGCGAAATCGGCGCAATCGTGACAAGGAGAACAGACATGCCAGAGCAAAATGAGGAAAAGCCAGGCGTTTACATCGTTATCAGGGATGCGAATGGCAACTACTACGACATTCCAGAAGAACGATTCGGTGAATTTCGTATGAGCGATGAGTTGGTCGAGAAGTTTGTGGCGGCAGCGGCATCGAGTCAGTCCGCAGCGACGCCCCAATCGGCATTCGTCCGGGCGGCGCCTTCCCACAGCGGATTCCAGCAGCCGGCACCCGGTGCTCCGGCACCCGGTGCCTTTGTCAGGGCGTCGCCCGGTGCGTTTGTCCGGGCATCGCCTGGTGCTTTTGTCAGGGCATCGCCCGGTGCGTTCGTGCGCGCGGCGCCAGTACAAATGGTTCCGCATTTTTCAACGTCATTTGCACGTGTTTCTCCAGGCGCGTTTGTGCGAGCCGCACCTGGCGCCTTTGTCCGCGCCGCGCCAGGGGCTTTCCTCCGTGCCGCCCCGGGTGCGTTTGTCCGGGCCGCACCCAGCGTCATGCAGGCAACCACGTTTTCGGTCGCGCCGCAGATGACAGCTCAGCCTCAAGTTGCGCAACAGGCCAGCGTCGGGCAGCAGGGACCCATCATTGTCGGGTCGTGGACGCGCTAATTTCATCGTAAAAACGAAAGGAACTGGAAATGGGCAACCTGTCGGAAATCGAAGAATTTATTCCCGAATATGCCTATGCGTGGCGCCCATACGTGAACTCGAAAGTCATCTATATCGAGGGCAAGGGTGGTGCCGGTGACGCGACGATGGTAATCGATCCATGGAACCAGCATTGGATTATCACCACGCCTGCCGCGGTCGCATTAATCAAGCTGGCAGATGGTAAAACGCGCCTCGCGCAAATCTTGCGGGAGCTGTACGCAAACAAGCACATCACGCCACCGGCTGGTGGCTATCTTGCACTCGTAGACGAGCTGGTCAAGAACGGTATGCTGTTCAACTGTCGGGACTCCCATCGGGAAAGCGGACGGCCAGTCTACAACTTGTCGCAAGTGACTGGCTTGCATCTGGAAGTGACTAACGCGTGCAATATGACGTGTCAGCATTGTTATGTTTCTTCCGGGAAGAAACTGCCAAACGAACTCAGTCTGGAAAACATCAAGGAGGCCATCGACATGCTTCCGCCTTTCACCGGGAAGCGGATTGCCTTGTCTGGTGGAGAGCCGGCGGCGCGGAAAGACCTCGATCAGATCATCGACTACTGTGTAGCATGCGGGCATGACGTGGACGTGTATACCAACGGTAAAAAGTTTCCACGAAGACTCGCTGAACAAATACGCGCACTGAACGGTGGAAGCAGGTCGGTACGCATCCAGGTGAGTCTTGAAGGGGCCACGCGCGAGTTAAATGACGAGGTCCGTGGCCACAAGTCCTTCGATTATGCAATAGAGAGCTTGACCATGTTCAAGGAGATGGGCCTTGGCCCGCACGTGGTCATTTTTGTTTGCCTGACTTCGAAGAATATCCATCAACTACGCGAAATTGTCGAACTCGCCGAACAGGTCGAGGCGGGGATGCTCGTCTTTTCACAATGGCAAAAGCAAGGTAATGCCGCCAACCTGCCGTGGGCTTCCATTGCCCCCTCCAGGGATCAATGGGTACATGCCGGCGATTTCATCCTCGGCTACCGCAATCCGAAACTGAAAGTGTACGGCAATTTTTTTGGAGATATCAGCAACGATCCAGTGACGCGCTATAACTTTGAGGCGCCGCTATTTCCTAAACATACCTACTTTTATAATGCCTTCCCCCGTATTTCCGCAACTGGCGATGTGTGGGCCGATCAAATGTGGGTTGATCCGGACTGGGTGCTTGGGAATGTGAAAGAGACGTCGATCGACACGTGCATGGAATCGCCAAAATTGCTGGAGCAACTAAACAAGATGCGACGGCGGGAATTGCCGGAATGCGAACAGTGTACGTGGAAATCGCTCTGTGAAGGTGGCTCCCCGGGGCACACGTTCGCTGAATATGACGGCGACATGAACCACCGGGATCTCTTCTGTGGCGCCCGTGTGGTCTGGTTTGAGCGCTTCGCGGAGCATCATTTCAGAAAAGCGCTGGGCGATAATGTATCGGTGGAATTCGCGCGGCCGCCCGATCAAGCGCCTCGCCAGGTTGCTTCCACGCAGGTGATCCGGATGATTCCCGTCACAGAAATGCAGGGGGTGGTTGCCAGAGAGTAAGCGTCTGCTCAACTGCTCAGCCCCGTCGCGAGGGGCCAGGTCGACAACGAGACGATGTCCGCCACACCGCCGGGAAGCGGCGTTCCTGCGCCGCCGAGTTGAGCGGTGCAGTTCAAGGGCTGGACATCGTCGACCGGGTTCACAGGATGATCGTCCGCGGCTGGCCCGCCGCCGCTTGGGAAATTCACTGCCGGGTGCCCGACGGCTCCCGGCGTTTACCCGGCCGCCTTGCCCCTGGCAGGCGGCTCCTGCAACCTCTGCTGCAGAAACGCCACCACGGCCGCTTCTTCCGGCTGCAACTCGTGCAACTCCTCCATCAGTTCGCGCCGGGTGCTCTCGCGCATCGCTTCGAGCACGGTGCCGTCCAGATACGCTTCCAGGATCGCCGGATGCACATAGCACTTGCGGCAGATCGACGGCGTGTTGCCCAGCTTTTCCGCCACCGACTCGATCGCCCGCACGATGTTCTTCTTGGCCTGCGCCTCCGAATCGAACTTTTCGAATTCCTGCAGCGCCAGCGCGGCCAGCACCGTGCCCGACCAGGTGCGGAAATCCTTGGCCGTATATTCCTCGCCGGTCATCTCGCGCAGGTAATCGTTCACATCCGACGAATCGACCGTGTGCGCATTGCCGTCATCGTCCTCGTAATGAAACAGTTCCTGCCCCGGCAGGTCGCGGATGCGGGCGATGATGCGCGCCAGGCGCTTATCCTCCACCTTGACGTTATGGAACACGCCGCTCTTGCCCCGGAAACGGAATTCGACCGCCTTGCCGTCGATGCGCACATGCCGGTCGCGCAAGGTAGTGAGCCCGAACGACTTGTTCCTGCGCGCATATTCTTCGTTACCGATCCGCATCATGGTCGCTTCCAGCAGATACACGATGGTGGCGAGCACCTTTTCGCGCGGCAGGCCAGGACGCTTGAGGTCGGCGTCAACGGTGCGGCGGATGGCGGACAGGGCCTTGCCGAAGCTGATCATGCGCTCATACTTGACTTCGTCGCGCAGCTTGCGCCACTTTGCGTGGTAGCGGTACTGCTTGCGCTTTTTGGCGTCGCGCCCGGTGGCCTGCAGGTGGCCGTTGGCCAGCTTGCAGATCCACACGTCGGTCCAGGCCGGCGGAATGGCGAGCGCGCGGATGCGCGCCAGCGTATCGTCATCGGTCACCGCATCGCCGCCGGCGTCGAGGTAGATGAAGTTCTTGCCGTGCGCCTGGCGCGTGATACCGGGCGCGTTGTCGCTGACATAACGCAGTCCGGCGGACTTGGCGGCGGCGAGCACCTCGCCGGATGGCGCCGGGCTCGCGGCGCTGGGTTCGTCTCTTTTCATCGTTGACTCGGTCGTAGTGGAAACATGCCGAACTGCTGTCGGCAGCATGCCAAATACTACACGCGGCCGACCCGGACACGCGCTTCGCTTGACGCGCGCCGAAGGCGGCGACGCAGGCCGGCTGGCGGCGCCCGGCCCAACGCGTCGTCGTCAACGCCGGTCACCGGCGTGGCCTGGCGGCACAGGGCGCCGCCAGGGACTGCCGTGTGCTACATTGCCTCCCCACCTTTTCGTGACGTGTTTGCATGCGTGTAGGCGACCTTGACCTGAATGTCCGCTCGGCCGGCAGCGGCGCACCTTTCCTCTGGGCGCACGGCATGGGCTCGTCCATGCAAGCGGAAGACGCGCTCGACATGCTCCAGTGGCGCCATTTTCCCGCCTCCCTGCGGCTGGTGCGCTACGACGCGCGCGGCCACGGCGGCAACCCGGCAGGCGCGCCGGCGACCTGGCGCGAGCTCGGGCAAGACATGCTGGCCCTGGCCGACGCCATCGGCGAACACCGCTTCATCGCCGGCGGCTGGTCGATGGGCTGCGCCGGCGCGCTGCACGCGGCCCTGCAACAGAGCGCGCGCATCCATGGCCTGGTGCTGCTCCTGCCGCCCACCTTGTGGGAGGCGCGCGTCGCCCAGGCCGCGCTGTACCGGCGCGCCATCGCCCTGGCGCACACGGCGGGCACGGCGCGCGTCGCCAGGTTGGTCGCCGGCCAGGGCGCCGGGCTGCCGCCCTGGCTGCTCGAGGCCGCGCCGCACCTGGCCGCGCTGCGCGCGCCCGCCCCGGACCGGGCGGCCATGCTGGCGCAGTACGAAGGGGCGGCCTTGTCCGACCTGCCGCCGCGCGCGGCCCTGGCCGCCTTGTCCGCCACCCCGGCGCTGATCATCGGATGGGCGGGCGACGCGGCCCATCCGCTGGCCTCGGCCCGGGAACTGCACCGCCTGCTTCCCGGGTCAAGCTTGTTCATTGCACAAAATTACCAGGACGTGCTGGGCATTCCCACGCGCGTGCGCGACTTCGTCCAGGTGTGCGCCGCCACGCGCTGATGCTTGCCGATTACGCCAGCGCAACACCTGTCACCGAAACTGTTGTTGTTGCGCCCATGCTGATATTTTCCATGGGAAATAATGTACACTCAAAAGCATCGGTAACCAGCGCCACACCCCGCGCCGGCAGTGCCCGGGGTGGCGCGCGCAGTCGTGGCGGCTACCCGATTTTCCCGGCCCAGCCCCGCCGATTCGT
The DNA here is from genome assembly GCF_011682155.1 of Massilia sp. CCM 8734. Classification (NCBI taxonomy): domain Bacteria; kingdom Pseudomonadati; phylum Pseudomonadota; class Betaproteobacteria; order Burkholderiales; family Oxalobacteraceae; genus Massilia; species Massilia sp. CCM 8734. The sequence goes on along the minus strand of NZ_WHJI01000022.1, from coordinate 80,396 downwards.
CGTCCACACCAACTCGTCCGACAATCGCCAAGCTCATGTTCAACCGTCCCCGCTGGCTTCCTGGTCCCGTCTCGCTGAAGGCGCGTTTTTCGCTGGCCGTGGGCATGCTGATCGTCCTGACCGCGACGGTGCTGACGGTCGCGACGGTGCTGATCGTGCAGCGCGGCGTCGAAACGGTGGTCGGCGAGCGCGAGACGTCGCTGATCGGCCAGCTCGCGCGCGACCTCGACAACAAATTCATGATCCGCCAGCAAGCCCTGGTGCGCCTGGCGCGCGACCTGGAACGGCTCCCGCACGCGTCCGCCGCTTTCCAGGACAAGCTCGAGCAATACCACAGCATGGATGGCTTTTTCACCAATCTGTCTGTGCTCGACGCCCAGGGCGAGCATGTGGCCAACATGAACTATCCGCATATGCGGGGCCAGGGCAACTTTTCCACGCGCGACTATTTTCTCGACACCATCCGGAGCGACGGCCCGATCATCTCGCGCCCCCTGCGCAGCCAGATCAGCGGTCGCCCGGTGATCATCATGACCGCGCCCATCCACGACAAGGATGGCCAGATCAGCCACATCCTGATCGGCGCCATCGACCTGGCCAAGAATAGCTTCATCAAGGAACTGTCGATCGGGCAGGTCGGCAAGACCGGTTACTTCTATATCCTGAGCCGCGAAGGCGAGTTCGTCTCGCACCCGGACGAGCGCCGCATCCTGCAGCGCAGCGGCGATGGCGGCAAGCGCGCGGCCTCGGTCGAGCAGGCCCTGGCCGGCTTCGAAGGCACGCTGCGCTCGACGGCCGAGAACGGCGCCGAGGCGCTGCTCTCGTACAAGCGCCTGGCCAGCACCGGCTGGCTGCTGTGCGGCGTATACCCGACCGCCGAAGCGTTCGCCTTTGCCGGCAAGATCGGCTGGAACGCGGCCATCATCGCCGCCTTGCTGGTGCTGGTGATGGGGCCGGTGGCCTGGCTGCTGATCGGGCGCCAGTTGCAGCCGCTCAAGCACCTGGGCCGGCAGATGGCGGCCGGGCGCGCTGCGCAGGCGCCCGGCGCGCCCTACGCGGACGATGAAATCGGCGAGCTGCAGCGCGCTTTCGACACCCTGATGGCCGAGCGCGACCAGGCCGAACGCGCCGTCGCCGACAGCGAGCGCAACCTGCGCATGGTGGCCGACAACGTACCGGCGCTGGTCGGCTATGTCGACAAACACGAACGCTTCGTCTTCGGCAACGAGCGCTACAGCGCCTATTTCGGCGTCTCGGCGCGCCAGTTGTCCGGCAAGAACGTGCGCGACGTGGTCGGCGAGGCGATCTACACGGTCAGCAAACCTTACCTGGACGCCGCCCTGAGCGGGCGCGCGGTGCGCTTCGAGCGCCAGGTGCGGCGCCACGGCCTCATCCAGTGGGACCGGGTCGCCTACAATCCCGACATCGACGCGCACGGCGTGGTGCAGGGCTACTTCGTGCTGGTCGACGACATCACCGAGCTCAAGGCAACCCAGCAAGTGCTGGCGGCCAGCGAAAAGCGCATCCGCACCATTGCCGACAACATGCCGGCGCTGATCGGCTATGTCGACACCGAATACCGCTACACCTTCTGCAACCGCGCCTACAGCACCATCACCGAGATCGCCCCGGAGCAGATCGTCGGGCGCACCGTCAGCGACGTGTTCGGCCCCAAGGTGTTCGCGGCGGTGGCGGCGCAGATGGCGGCGGCGCTGGCCGGCCGGCGCGTCTCGTTCGAGCGGCCCGCCGCCGAGCTCAAGGGCAACCGCTACCTGCAAACCGAGTACATTCCCGACATCGGGCAAGATGGCAAGGTCGCCGGTTTCTACACCATGGTGATGGATATCACCGAGCGCAAGGCGGCCGAGCTGGCCCTGGCCGCGCAGCAGCGCCTGCTGCACACGGTGACCGACAACCTGCCGGCGCTGGTCAACTTCATGGACCGGGAAGGGCGCTTCGGCTTCGTGAACCGCCATCACGAAAGCTGGTTCGGGGTGCCGCTGGCGCGCATCCACGGCAGCCTGGTGAGCAGCCTGTTCAGCGAAGCGGAAGCCGAGATCCACCAGCGCGCCTTCGACGAAGCGATCACCGGGCGCACCGTCAAGTTCGACTTTGCCCGCATGCAGGGCGGCGACAAGCGCCACTACCACGCCACCTACATCCCGCAGGTCGATTGCGCCGGCCACGCGGTCGGCGTCACCGGCCTGGTCAACGACGTCACCGACGCCAAGCGGCTCGAAGAGCAACTGAGCGCGCTGGCCCGCTTCGACGCGCTCACCGGCTTACCGAACCGCACCCAGCTGACCGAGCGCATCGGCCGCGCCCAGACCCGCAGCGCCCGCAACGGCAACGTGATGGCCGTGATGTACCTCGACCTCGACAAATTCAAGTCGATCAACGACAGCTTCGGCCACAGCGGCGGCGACCTCGTGCTGATTGAGTTCGGCCGCCGCCTCACCGCCTGCGTGCGCCAGAGCGACACGGTGGGCCGCCTGGCCGGCGACGAATTCGTGATCCTGCTCGAAGGCTTGCAAACCGTGGCCGAATGCGCCGTGGTGGCGCGCAAGATCATCAAGGTCATGGAAAAACCCTTCGATATCGACGGCGTGGCGCGCATTGTCAGCACCAGCATCGGCGTGGCCACCGCCGAAAACGGCCTGGCCGGGGTCGACACCTTGCTCAAACATGCCGACGACGCCCTGTACCGCGCCAAGGATTCCGGACGCAACCGCTATGCGATGACGTCGGTCAAGTAAATGCCGCGCCTGAGCCATAGCGATTATCCAAGCGGAATGATTTCTGATGTTTTCTGCAAGAAATTGGATATTCAGGCATGCTGGAATCCTGATCACCGGTTTCCAGGCTCCACATGAATTACCTCGCTCATATTTACCTGGCCCGCTACAGCGACGAGGCCATGCTCGGCGCCTTGCTGGGCGACTTTGTCAAACCCAGCGCGGACGGGCAGTTCAGCGCCGTCACGCAAGCCGAAATCCTGATTCACCGCAAGGTCGATACCTTTACCGACAGTCACCCTGTGGTGTTGGCCGCCAAAAGCCTGTTCGACGGGCCGGGCCGGCGCTATTCCGGCATTTTGCTCGACGTGTTTTACGACCATGTGCTGGCGGTGCGCTGGGCGCGTTATTCCGGGGTGCCGCTGGCCGATTTTATCGCCGGCTTTTATGGGGTATTGACCCGGCAGGCCGCCGTGCTGCCGCCCAAGCTGGCCGAACTGGCGCCGTACATGATCGAACAGGACTGGCTCGGCTCATATCAACGCTATGCCGGTGTCGATCGGGCGGTGCGGCGCATTTCAACGCGCCTGTCGAAAAACGGCGATGTCATGCGCGCGGCGCTGGACGACCTGGAACGGCATGCCGCCACGATTACCGACGGCTTTGACGTGTTCTTCCCCGAATTAATCACTTTTGTAGAAAGCCAACGCAATGAAAGACAATAAACACTACGTGGCGATTTGCCGGTTTTATGGGGATAAACGCGCCGGGCGCTCGGGCGTGCCGCTGATCGCGCATATCGACGAAGGCCTGGCCCTGCTCGATGAAATCGGTGCGCCGGAACGGGCCAGGGAAGCGTTTTGCCTGCATCCGCTGCTCCAGGACGACGCTGCGCTGCTTGGCGCGCTGGCGCCGGACTCGACGTTCGCGCTCGCCCGGCCCGACCCGCTGGTGGTGCTGCTGGCGATGGAATACCGGCGCGTGGCCAACGACTATCTGGCGCACCATTGCGAGAGCGCGGACGATGCCATCGCTTTGAGCTGCGTGGACGAGGTGAACCAGATGCTGATCGCCGATAAAATCCAGAACCGCAAGGATTTCGAGCGTTTTCACCTCGGCACGCACCACAACAGCGACACCTTGCAGCTGTATTTCGCCAACTGGCTGCGCCGGCTCGGCGTGTCCGAAGAGCGCTACGCGCAATTATGCGGGTGCGTGCCGGACTCCGTGGCGAGCGCGCCTATTTCGGCCGTGGCGGCGGCGGCAGCGGGTTAAATTCCATCGACCAGATCACCGAATTGATTTTCCAGCCAGCGTCGGTGCGCACCAGGTGCCAGGCTTCCTGGCCCCAGTTCTGCTTGTAGCCGTCGCGCACGTAGCTGTAGTCGAACCAGATCTGGGCGATATCGCCGTTCGAGTCGATCCGCAGCTTATCGACGGTTTCTTCGATCCGCTGCTCGCTTGCGACGATATGATCGATGAATTCGGTCGCGCTGCCGGTGCCGGACACCTTCTTGAAGCCCGGTTTGGACTGGTCCTTGCGCATCGCGTCGATCATGTTGACGCTGTTATCGGTGGTGACGCCGATCCAGGCAATCGTGGGGGAATACAGCAGGCCCATGAAAGCCGGTTTGTCCTTCTTGATAACGGCCAGGCGAAACGTTTCGACCACGTTTTCCAGCGCCGCGATATCGGCCTTGGGCGTGCTGGCGGTGGCGGTGGCGGTGGCGGCGAATGCCGGCATGGACGAGAAAACCAGTGCTGCGATGATCCAGTGTTTCATGAAACCCTTTGCGTTGAAGTCGTCACGGTGGATACGCAATGTAGCATGAAATTTGCCGGCAAGATTGGCTTTTTGGTATGCATTTCCGGTCCGCTCATTTCATCCGCAGGCGGCGCGAAAAATCGAGCGCCACCGCCAGCAAGCCGAGCGCGCCGCCCACCAGAAGCGCCGCCGTCCCCACGTGCGCCAGCAGCAGCCCGGCCACTCCCACGCCGGTGGCCTGGCCCATGAAAAAGCACGATGCGAAGGCCGACACGGCCGCGCCGCGACGCTCGGGCGCCATCTGGGTCGCATGCGTCTGCAAGGTGTTGTGCAGCATGTAAAAACCGAGGCCCGCGCACAAGGTGGCGGGCGTCGCCAGCCACCACACCGGCGCGAGGCCGACCGCGGCCAGCGACAACAGCGGCACGGCGCTGGCGGGAATGGGGGAGGCTTGCGTCATCGGTGTGACAAGCATGTTTCAAACGTGCAATTATCCGCGCAATCGGGCGCGCTTGCATCGCGGTGCAGCCTGGCGCTAGACTGCTATTCACGATGACTGTGCCGGTGGAGGAGAAGATGCGTTTGCAGGGAGGATGTTATTGCGGCGCGGTGCGCTACGAAACGTCGGAACGGATGTTCCATCAAACCATGTGCCACTGTCCGAGCTGCCGTCGCCTCAGCGGCGCGCCGCATGTGGCCTGGTTCAGCGTGGCGCGCGCCGATTACCGGGTCACGGCCGGCACGCCGGCGCAGTTCGCGTCCAGTGCGGGCGTCATGCGCAGCTTTTGCGGCGCCTGCGGCACCCAGTTGACCTACGCCCGCAGCGACACGCCGGACCAGATCGACGTCACCACTTGCAGCCTGGACGAGCCCGAAGCGGTAGCGCCGCGCGACCATACTTTTACCGCCTATCGGCTGGACTGGGACCACATCGGCGACGGCATGACGCAATACCTGCGCCTGCGCGACGAGTAGCCTAAAACGAATAGACCAAGGTCAGCGAGGTCTGGGTATCGGTGTTCTTCTTGTCTGCCGGCACGTTGGTATCGTTGCGGGCGCTGAAGGCCGCCTTCATCTGCATGGTGCCATTGATCTTGGTGCTCAGGGCCGCCTCGGCGATCGAGTGGACATTCGAGGTGCCGCGCTCGACGCTGACCACTTGCGAGAACTGTGCGCTCTGGCTGACCTGCCAGCGCATGGCGGCCGCGCCGCGCACCGTGAAGCCGCTTTCCGGCTCGCCGGTGGCGCGTTCGCCGCTGAAGTAGCCCGGGCCGATTTCGACATCGACGCTGGCCGCAGGCGAGCTGTACCAGCGCGTGCTGCGCCCGACCGCCATGGTGGTGTAGCTGCTGTAAGCGCCGAACTTGTCGCCCACGTGGGCCGCCAGCACGAACAGTTTTTCGTTGTCCTTGACCAGTTTATAGGCCGCCTTGGCCGAGAGCGAATAGCGTTCGGCCGAGCGCTCCGAGCTGCGCTTACCCTCGCTGTCGTTGACTTCGTCTTCCTTGAAGTGGCCGGCCACGATGTACTGGTTGCTCCAGTCATCGAGTTCCTGGCGCGCATCGATCTTGCCGGAGACGGAGGTGCCGGCGGTGTTGCCGGAGGTACTGATGGCGCCTAGTTCGGCGGAGGTGTGCCAGCTGTCGTCGATGCGGTCGCTGGCAAGGGCAAGGGCAGGGGCGCAGGCCACGGCCAGGGCGATGAGCGGTAGGAGTTTCATAAGCTTGGTGCGGGTGAAAGATTGCCCGCATTGTAACCGAGCTCGGCTTTGTCCGCCCGCCCACCGGGATCGGCGCCCCCGCTTGCTCGCTCGCGCCGCCGTAGCGCTTACTGCAAGCTGGCGATGCGTTGCGAACGCGCGCTCTGGGCGGCGCTGTCTTGCAGCATCAGGCTGTGGCGGGCCGCCTTGAGCGTGGCCACGTCGCGCGCCAGCGCGCCCGCGGCGAACTTGCGCACGCCCGGCAGTTCGCGCTTGGTCCACGCCGCCGCGCTGTTGTAACGCTCGATCGTGGGCGCGCTCACCGCAGCGGGCGTGTCCGCCGCTTCGTCGCTGATGAGCGCCATGTCATTGTCATCTTCCGCCTCGGGCGCGGCCGGCCCGGCGCTGCCCGCCACCACCGCCACGGTCTGCTCCGCCGCTGGGCAGGGCGCGTCGGTCAGGGTCACCTTGCCGCCGCTGTCGATGCATTTGACGATCTCGGCGTCGGCAAAAACGGCTGACGACAACATCAGGCCAGCGAAGAACATGCTGCGGGTAAGGGCTCGGTGAATCATGGTGGTGCTCCTGTTTGCGAATGAGTCCATTTTGCGCAGTTCGTCGTTCCCTATCTGTTCGTTACCACACGCTGTTGTTTTTACATTGAACTTTCACCGATGAAATTATTATTCTGACGCAAACGGTTGCGCACGGTTGGGTACGGCGGCCGGTAGCCTGATAAGGAAAGTACAATGTTTTATATAGGCGGACTCAGCTTCCGCACTGATTACAGGCGGCAATTCGCATGCATATTCGCGCTTACCTGTTCCTGATGGCCGCCGGCATCCTGGTGCCGGTGATCGTGTTCGCCAGCCTGGCCCTGGCCATGCTGCAAAACGCCGAGCGCAACGCGGCCCTGCGCGGGCTGCGGGAAACCGCGAACAGCATCGCCTTGCTGGTCGACCGCGAGCTCTACAGCGCCGAAGCGGGCTTGCGCGTGCTGGGCGGCTCGCCCTCGCTGGCCGAGGGCGACCTGAAAACGTTCTATGCCCAGGCGCGGCGCGCCAACCGCGGCAGCACCGGCTGGACCGTCCTGCTCGATGCGCAAGGCCAGCAACTGATCAATACGTTCCTTCCCTACGGCAGCGCGCTGCCCAAGCCGCACGCTGGCGACCTGGTGCGGCAAGTGATCGCCACCCAGAAAACCTATGTGTCCGACGTGATTCCCGGCCCGGTGGTCAAGGGACTGGTCACCACGGTGACCGTGCCGGTGCCGATCGACGATGGCAAGCGCTATGTGCTGACGGTGGCGTTTTCGACCGACCATTTCACGCGCCTGATCGCCAGCGTGGATGTGCCGCCGGGCTGGGTGGTGGGCATTATCGACAGCAAGGGGCGCTTCATCGCGCGCAACCAGAATCCGGGGGCGCTGATCGGCAAGCAGGCGCGCCCGGAACTGGTGGCGGCGGCGGCCAGGGCGCACACCGGGCAAATCCGCCACAACACCATCGAAGGCACCGAGGCCTACGACGTCTTCACCCATTCCACCCTGTCCGGCTGGACCCTGGCCGTGGCCGCGCCGGTCGAACTGATCGAGCGCTCGGCGCGGCACGCCTCGTTTGTGGCCGCCATGGGGATGCTCGCGGCCATGCTGTGCGCGGTGGCGCTGGCCGTGTATTTCGGGCGCCAGCAGGTGCGCTCGATCGCGCGCGCGGTCAAGGCCGCCACCGACCTCGGCGCCGGCGTCTCGCCCAAGCCGGTCCGTTCGCGGGTGGTGGAAATGAACGAACTGCACGCGGCCCTGCACGCGGCCGGCGAGCAGATGCTGCAGGCGCAGGCCTACCGCCGCCATGCCGAGGCCGACCGCCAGGCCTTGCTCGACGGCGAAAAGAAAGCGCGCCAGATGGCCGAGCAGCAAAACAGCGCCAAGGACCAGTTCCTGGCCATGCTCGGCCACGAACTGCGCAATCCGCTGGCGCCGATCAGCACCGCCGCCCAGTTGCTGCGCCTGCAACCGGGCGACGCGCGCCGGGTGCGCTACGCCAGCGACGTGATTTCGCGCCAGGTCGAGCACATGAACAGCTTGCTGGGCGACATGCTCGACGTCTCGCGCGTCACGCGCGGGCTGGTCACCCTGAGCCTGGAGGAGATCGAGCTCGACGCCGTCATCGACCGCGCCCTCGAGCAGACCCACAGCCTGGTCGAGTCCGCGCACCACCGGGTCGAGGTCACGTTGCCGCCGACCCCGATCCGTATGCGCGGCGACAAGACGCGCCTGGTGCAGATCTTCGCCAACCTGCTGGGCAATGCCGCCAAGTACACCCCGCCCAACGGCCGCATCGGCATCGAGGCGCGCCTGGAAGGCGAGCACGTGGTGGTGGTGGTCAGCGATACCGGCGAAGGACTCACGCCCGAACTGGCGCCGCGCGTGTTCGACCTGTTTTCGCAGGGCGAGCGCAAGCCGGACCGCGCCCAGGGCGGACTCGGCCTGGGGCTGGCCCTGGTGCGCAGCCTGGTCGAGCTGCACGGCGGCACGGTGACGGCGGCCAGTCCCGGGCCGGGGCAGGGCAGCAGCTTCACCGTGACCCTGCCGTGCCAGCCGACAGCGCTGGCGGCGGCGAGCCCCAAGCGCCGCCGCAGCGACGCGCGCGGCCCCTCGCTGCGCGTGATGATCGTGGACGACAATGTCGACGGCGCGATCAGCCTGTCGCTGTTCCTGGAGGCCGCCGGCGGGCACAATGTGTGCACCTATTACGACGCCAGCGCCGCGCTGGCCTGGGCCGAGTCGGAAGCGCCGGACGCCTTCATCCTCGACATCGGCCTGCCCGACATCACCGGCTACGAACTGGCGCGGCGCCTGCGGGCCATGCCGCGTTTCCGCGATTGCCTGTTCATCGCCCTGACCGGGTATGGCCAGCCGCAGGACCAGCAACTGGCGCGCGACGCCGGTTTCGACCATCATCTGGCCAAGCCGGCCGATCCGCAGTACGTGCTGGACCTGCTGCGCACGCCGCGCAAGGCAGGCAAGCGGCGCGCCGCTGGCAAAAGGGCATAGAGCCTGTCTCGGTAGATCGGCTCTTGGCGCTGGCGCTGCCAATTTGTTACCATGGCGCCTCATTAGCCACCGATCTGTCTTCCCATGCCCAAAAACAAGCGCCCCTTCCCCCGCAAGTCCGCCATCCCGCCGCAGGAGGATGACGATGTGCTGGCCCAGCAACTGGCCGACCTTGCGCTGGCCGTCGCCAGTGAAGAAGGCGATGCCGCCGCCATCGCCCTGCGCGACGTCGAGCTGGCGCGGCTGGTGCGCAACGCCTTGCGCAAGAAGAACGACGACGTGCTGTACGGCGCCATCGAGCGCGCGCGCTACACCGATGCGGTGGCCTACCAGTTGCTGCGCGAGCGGATCGAAGAAGCGGCCGGCACCGTCACCCTGCGGCGCGAGAATGGCCCGGAGATGGAAATCAACGCCTTTGCCCTGCCGGTATTCGTGCACAGCACGGGCGGGCTGAAGGAAGCGCAAGGCTTCAACGATGGCGACGCCTTCGACCAGTTGGTCGAGAGTATCAAGCAGGGCGGCCTGGAGAGTCCCCAGGCCACGGTGGTGATGATCAGCCACGCCTACGACCTGGACGAAGTCGATGCCATCACCTACAGCCACCTGAACGACATGGTGCGCGACGCGGCCGGCTCGATGACCGAGAAAAAACTGGTGGCGCGCCCGGCGCTCGAACGCAGCATGACCGGCTGGGCCGATACCCACTTCGGCCCCGCCGACACGGCGGTCGAACTGCGCTTCCTGCTCGGCTTTGCGATGAAGCGCGCCGACGATCCGTTTTACGCCGCGCCGGAAGGCGAAGCAGCGGCCGAGGCCTGGTTCGACGCGCGCATGGCGCGTTACCGCGCCTGGACCGTGGCGGCGGGGCCGCTGGTCAAGCGCTGCCTGGCCCTTGATCCGGCCTCGCTCGAGCTGCACTTTCTGTACCAGGACCTGTTCTACGGCGCCAAGGAGCAGGGCGTGGCCGAACTGGCCATGCTGCAAATGATCAGCGACGTCAACGCGGCGCTGGAAGAGCGCGGGGTGGCGGGGACCGAGGTGCGCGCCATGGTCGGTCCGGCCGCGGTGGAAGACGAGATGGTGATGCGGGTCAACCTGAGCGATGCGGCCGGCGTGTTGCTGGCCTCGCTGGAAAAGCCGCTCGACGTGGCCGCCGACCTGCGGGGCGAGGTGGACGATCTGTGCGATGCGCTCGCCTCGCTGGGGATCACCTCGACGTCGGTGGCGCTGCGCTTCGGTGAAGATGGCCAGCCGATCGAAGCGCGCGCCTGGCAGGCGTAAGTTTATTGCACCCTGGCATTGGCCAGGCAAGCCCAGGCGACCAGCATCACCACCATGCCGGTCATGCTCAGGCAGGCGCAGGTGAAAAACCAGGCCGGCCACAGGCTCGCCTGCATCGAACGTTCGAACAGGCAGCCCATGCCGAAGCCGAACAGGGTCAGCGCGGACCAGCGCCGCAGGTAAGTCGGGAAGTGGCGGCACATGGCGCGGTTGTGCCGCAGCGCCGCGTGCCGCTCGACCACATTGCGCGCCGCGCCCGGGTCGGCGAACAGCCAGTCGAAGAACAGGAAGCGATACCACAGCGTGAGGAAGGGGAGTTCGCCGGCGCCATGCTCGGAGGTGGGCGTATCTGCCATGGTGGGGCCTTTGCTGGACGGTACCGACACTGGCGCGCTGCGCCGTGTGCATTCATTCCGTTGACTTACGCGCCGTCGTTCCCGCCAAGGGGGCCGCCCAGGCCGGGAACGACGGAGCCGAGTCTACCAACTATATACCGATCGGCGCCGTCCCGGTGCGCGCCAGCTCACGGTGTCAGCGGGCGCGGCTTGCCGACCCAGTAACCCTGCGCAAAGTCGACCCCGATCGCTTTCAGGCTCGCCAAAATGGCCGAGTCGGTCACGTATTCGGCAATCGTCTTGCGCCCCATCATGTGGCTGATGTCGTTGGTAAACCGCACCATTTCAAAATCGACCTCGCTGGTCGACATCATCTGGATGAAGGACCCATCGATCTTGATGTAATTGACCGGCAATTGCTTCAAATACGAAAAGGACGTCATCCCGGTGCCGAAATCGTCGAGCGAAAAGCGGCATCCGCGCGCCGACAGCGCTTCGATGAAGGAAATCGTCTTTTGCATATCGGCAATCGCACCGTTTTCGGTGATTTCAAAACACAGCTTCTTGGCCGGCACTGCCGACGCGTCGATCAGCTCGGCCGCGAACTTGTGAAAGCTGGGGTCGCCCAGCGAGCGGCGCGACAGGTTGATGCTGCACATTTCCAGGGTGTCCGTATGGTCGGGGTTGCTTGCCAGCCATTCCAGGGTGCGCGTCAGCACCCAGCGGTCGATCTTGACGATCACGTCGTAGCGCTCGGCGGCCGGCAGGAAGATGCCGGGCCCGATCGGTCCGTTGCGGCCGTTGCGCATGCGCAGCAGGATTTCGTAGTGGCGCGGGCCGTCGCCGTCCTCGAGCGGCAGGATCGGCTGGTAGTACAGTTGCAACTGCTCGTTCTGGAAGGCGTGCGTCAGGCGCGTGACCCAGTGCATGTCGCTGCGCCGCTGGGCAACGTCGAGGTCGCCCTTGTAATGCACATAAATGCGGTTGCGCCCGCGGTCCTTGGCGATGTAGCAGGCATGGTCGGCGCGCCGCATGGCTTCCTCGACGTTGATGGTGCCGCCGTCGATCGGGGTCAGGCCGATCGAGACGCCGAGCTGGAAGGCGCGCCCCTTGCACACATAGCGGAAGGTGCGCGTGGCCTCGAGGATTTTCTGCGCCACCGCCATCGCCTGGTCGACGTCGCAATGCTCGATGATGAGGGCGAACTCGTCGCCGCCAATGCGCGCCAGGGTATCGCGTTCGCGCACGTGCTCGCTGTAGGTAGTGGCCAGGCGCTTGAGCAGTTCGTCGCCGTCCTGGTGCCCGCAGGTATCGTTAACCACCTTGAACTGGTCCAGGTCCATATATAGCAAGGCCGCGCAGGCCCCGCCCGCATGCTGCGCCCGTTCGATGGCGCGTTGCAGGCGCAGTTCGAATTCGCGCCGGTTGACCAGGCCGGTGAGCGCGTCGTGGCTGGCCTCGAAGCCGAGGCGGCGCAGCAGGCGCTTCGATTCGGTGACGTCGTGCATGATCAGCACCGCGCCGATCAGCTCGCCGTTATCGAGGATCACCGGGGCGACCGCGTTCTCGACCGCGAAACGGGCGCCATCCTGCGACACCAGGGTGGCGTGCGGCAGGCCGTCCACGGTCTGCTTCCGGTCCAGGCAGCGCTCGATGGCGGCGAAGGTGGCGTCGGCGCAAGCGGCTTCGTCGATGTGCAGCAGGTCGCGAAAGCGCAGCCCGCGCGCGGCCGCCTCGCTTACCCCGAGCATGCGCTCGGCGGCCGGATTGACGGTCGTGATGGCGCCGCCGCAGTCGGCCGTCACCACGCCGTCGGTGAGGGCCGCCAGGGTGACCAGGGCGCGTTCCTTTTCGGCGGCGGCGGCCAGTTCCATGTGCTTGAGCGCGCTGACATCGTGCAGCACCGCAATGGCGACCCGCGCCACGCCATCGCTGTCGACGATGGCGGCGCTGGTGACGTCGATATGCAGGCGTTCGCCGTCGGCGCGTTCGTAAATCAGGCCCTCCGTGCGCGGCCCGTCCTGGCCGCGCACGGTGCGCGCGAGCGGCAAGTCTTCCGAGGCGATGCGGGCGCCCTGGGCGTCCACGAAAATGTAGTCGCGATAGTCGTGGTAGGAGTCGACCCCGGAGAAATCGCGTCCCAGCATGCGCGCGGCGGCCCGGTTCTGGTAAGTCAGGCGCCTGGACGGCACGTCGGCCAGCATCACGCCCGAGGGCATCTGTTCGAGGATGTCGGAAAAGCGCGAGCGTTCCTGGCGCAACTGCGACACCAGGCCTTCCTTTTCCACTTCGGCCAGCTTGAGGTTGTCGATGCCGACACAGGCGCCGAGAAATTGCATCGGACCGTCCTCGATGCTGCGGTGCCAGTTGGCGCGCAGGAAGAACCATTGGCACCGGCCGTCGCGGCGCAGGAATCGCAGCTCGGTTTCGATGGGCGCCATCAAGGGGTCGCGGCAGGTGTCTTCGAGCAGGGTGCGAAAGCGCGCGCGCTCGTCGGGGTGGACGAACCCGAGCCAGGCGTCGAAGTCGAGCTGTTCCGGCTCCCCATTGTAGCCCAGCAGTTCGCGCAGGTGGCGCGACAGTTCGACCTGGCCGCTGGCGACATCCCACTTCCAGGTGCCGGCCTGGGCCGCACGAAGGATCAGGTCGATTTCCTGTTTTTCTTTCGTGCATGATTCGAGCAGCTTGTGGCGGGTCAGGTCCATGGTGATCTTGGAAAAGCCCAGCAGTCGATCGTCGTCGCCGCGCAGGGCGGTGAGGGCGATGTGGGCCCAGAACAGGCTGCCGTCCTTGCGCTTGCGCCAGGTTTCCTCGCTGTAGAAGCCGTTTTCCGCGGCCTTGGCCAGGTTGTGCCGCGGCCAGCCGCGTGCGCGGTCCTCGTCGGTGTACAGGAGCGCGAGATGGCTGCCGATCGCCTCGTCGGCGGTATAGCCCTTCATGTCCTGCGCGCCCCGGTTCCACACGGTGATATAGCCGTCAGGGTTCATGAGGAAGACAGCCACCTCGCGGATGCCGACCACCATCAGCCGGTACAGCTCGGCGGCTTCGTGCTGCGGCAATGCGGACGCCAGGAATCGTTCAGGCATGCGATACCCCCACCTTATAAAGGTGTAAATATGCTTGGAGAGGGGCAAGCACCCTAAGTTCCCGAATTTTCAAAAATATTTTTTTAGTTCTTGCACAATTGACTTTTATTCATCCTCGGCCTACATTGCGCTCTTGACCTGGGCGATCGCCACGAGGCACATCGGACACCCAATGCTCAACGAGAACAGCACGCCCAAGGCCGCGAACAAAGGCAGAATCAATATCCTGCTGGTGGACGACCAGAGCGCCAACCTGCACGTGCTCGAAGCCGTGCTGGCCGAACTCGACGAGGTGCTGGTCAGTGTTTCTTCCGGGGAACAGGCCCTGCGCGAACTGCTGGTGCGCGAATTCGCCGTGGTGCTGATGGACGTGCACATGCCGACCATGAGCGGCTTCGAAACCGCCGGGTTGATCCGCAGCCATCCGCGTTCGCGCACGCTGCCGATCATTTTCCTGACCGCCGTCGGCGACGACCGCGCGCACATGGAGCACGCCTACGCGCTGGGCGCGGTCGATTACCTGACCAAGCCGATCAGCCCGGTGATCCTGCGCGCCAAGGTGGCGTTTTTCATCGATCTCTACCGCAAAACCGCCGAGATCGCCCTGCATGCGCAGGCGACCCACCTCGAAGCGCTCCGCACGCGCGACGAGCGCATTCGCCTCATTCTCGACAACACCCGCGATTACGCCTTCATCGGCACCGATACCGATGGCATCGTCACCGAATGGGAAGGCGGCGCCGAAACCATCACAGGTTGGTTCGCGGCCAAGGCTTGCGGCGAGCCGAGCGCCATCATCTTTACCCCGGAAGACCGCGCCGCCGGCGTGCCCGGGTACGAAATGCGCACGGCGCGCGAGACCGGGCGCGCCGACGACAAGCGCTGGCACGTGCGGCGCGACGGCACCCGCTTCTTCGCCGATGGCGTGATGGTGCCGCTGCGCGACGAGGCCGACAAGCTGCGCGGCTACGCCAAGATTTTCCGCGACGCCACGTCCGAACGCCTTGCCGCCGAGCAGCTGGAAATGTCCGAACTGCAACTGGGCGAGTCGCGCCAGCGCTCCCAGCGCGCCGAGGAAGGCATGCGGCGCCTGGCGGCGGTGGCGGCGCAGTCGTCCGACTTCATCGGCATCGCCAGTTCGGAAGCGCGCACCAGCTACGTCAACCCGGCCGGGCGCCGGCTGGCGGGGCTCGCGCCCGATGCCGCCCTGGGCGAGTATCGCATCGGCGACTTTTTCGCGCCCGACTGCAAGGCCTTTGTCGAGGCGGTGGTGTTGCCGGCCGTGCGCGGCAGGCAAGCGCGCTGGGAAGGTGAACTGCGCATGCGCAACTTCCAAAGCGGCGCGATCCTGCCCATCTATTACAAGGGCTTTGCCGTGTTCGACGACGAAGGCCAGAATATCGGCCTGGCTTCGATCATGCGCGACATCACGGCCCAAAAGCAGGCCGAAAACGAATTGCGCCGGGTGGCGGCCGACCTGGCCGAGGCCGACCGCCGCAAGTCCGAGTTTTTGGCGACCCTGGCGCACGAGTTGCGCAACCCGCTGGCGCCCATCCGCACCGGGCTCGACCTGATCCGCATGGCGGCGCCCGGCGCCCCCAACATGGCCAAGGTGCACGAGATGATGGACCGCCAGCTCGGTCATTTGATTCACCTGGTCAACGACTTGCTGGACGTGGCGCGCATCACGCGCGGCAAGATCGAACTCAAGCGCGAAGCGAGCGACGTCGCCACCCTGGCCGCGATGGCGGTCGAAACGAGCATGGCGGCGCTCAACGCCGGGGGCCACACGCTCAGTATCGAGGTGGCGCCCGAAGCGCTGCCGCTCGAGGTCGATGTGACCCGCATCGTCCAGGTGCTCAGCAACCTGCTCAACAACGCCGCCAAGTACACCCCGGCCGGCGGGCGCATCGTGCTGCGGGCGCTGCGCGAAGGCGACGACGCGCTGCTGTCGGTGCTTGACAACGGGGTCGGCATTGCGCAGGAAGACCTCGGCACCCTGTTCGACATGTTCACCCAGGTCGGGCGCAACCTCGACCGCTCGCAGGGTGGGCTGGGGATCGGGCTGTCGCTGGTGCGCCGCCTGGTCGAGCTGCACGGCGGCAGCGTCAGCGCCACCAGCGCCGGGCGCGACCAGGGCAGCACCTTCACCGTGCGCCTGCCGCTGCACCTGGGCAATGCGGCAGCCGTGGCGTCGCTGGCGCCGTGCGGCGCCGCCCCCGGCGCGCTGCGGGTGCTGGTGGTGGACGATAACGTCGACGCCGGCGCCAGCCTGTCGACCTTGCTTGAAGCGCTCGGCCACAGCACCCGGGTGGCGGTCGACGGCGAACAGGGCCTGGTGCTGGCGGCCGCGTTCCGTCCGCACCTGGCTTTTCTCGATATCGGCCTGCCCGGCATGAGCGGGCACCAGCTGGCGCGCGCGATCCGCGCCACCAGCGGGCTCGAAGGCATGTTGCTGGTGGCCCTGACCGGCTGGGGGGCGCGCGCCGACGTCGCCATGTCGCAGCAGGCCGGCTTCGACCGTCACCTGACCAAGCCGGTCGACATCACCGCCCTGACCAGCGTGCTGGCGGCGGCCGCGCGCCCCGGGTCATCGTCTGCCATGGAGCAGCCATGAACAGCGGCATTGCCGGCTTGCGCGGGCTGGCCGCATGAGCGCGCCAAAAAGAATCCAGACGGTGTCTTGCGGCACCCTGGTGGTCAATCCGGCCGGTCAGTTACTGCTGTGCCACGTGACCAACACGCCGAGTTGGGACATTCCGAAAGGCATGCAGGACCCGGGCGAGACCACCCTGGCGTCGGCCATGCGCGAACTGCGCGAGGAAGCGGGCATCGCCTTTGCGCCGGAGCGCTTCGAGGACCTGGGCGGGTTTGCTTATCGCAGCGACAAACGGCTGCACTTGTACCGGGTGCGCGCCGGGGCCGACTTGAGCAGCCTGGCGCACCTGGTGTGCACGAGTTTCTTTCCGCATCCGGTGACCGGCGAGCCGACCCCGGAAACGGATGGCTTCCGCTGGGCCGCGCGCAGCGAGCTGACCCGGCTGTGCTGGCCGCGCATGGGGAAATTGCTGGTGACCCTGGACTGGTAGCCGCTCGCGCCGGCGCTGCGCGCCGCCTCAGGACGCCACGGCCGCGTCAAGTCCGGCAAGCTGCGCATGGCGCGCCAGCAAGTCGGCCAGGGCGCCGAGCTCGACCGGCTTGGTCAGATGCACATCGAAGCCCGCAGCGCGGGTGCGCTCGCGGTCGTCGGCGCTGCCCCAGCCGGTCAGCGCCACCAGCAGCACGCCGGCATGGCGCGCATCCTGGCGCAGCGCCTGCGCCAGCTGGTAGCCATCCATGCCGGGCATGCCGATGTCGAGGAACATCACCTGCGGATGGCGCCGGGCCGCCATGTGTAGCGCGGTCGGGCCGTCGTTGGCGACGTCGACCACATGTCCGATCAGCGCCAGCAGCTCGGCCAGGGTGGCGGCGGCGTCGACATTGTCATCGACCACCATCACACGCAGGGCCACATCGGCGCTGGCGGCGCGCCCGGCCTTGCCCGGCGCGGGCGTGGCGGCCGGCGCACCGGGCGGCGCCAGCGGCAGGCGCACGCTGAACACGCTGCCGTTGCCCAGGCCGGCGCTGGCGGCGCCGGCCTGGCCGCCATGCTGCTCGGCCAGGCTGCGCACCAGCGACAAGCCGATGCCCAGCCCGCCCGCATGATGGGCCGTGCGCCCGACCTGGGTGAATATGTCGAACACGGCGCACAGCTGATCTTGGGCGATGCCGATCCCGTTGTCGCTCACCGCCAGGAGCACGTCGTCGCCTTCCTGGCGCGCGGACAAGGTGATGCGGCCGCCATGCGGCGTGTACCTGGCGGCGTTGTTGAGCAGGTTGTTGAGGATCTGGCGCACCCGGTTCGGGTCGGCGTACAGCGCCAGCGGCCGCTCGGGCACCTCGACCCGCAATTCATGCCCGCTGGCATCGATGAGCGGACGGCTGGTTTCGACGGCCCCGGCGACGACCTGCTGCACGCTGGTCCACTCGGGCTTGAGCGCGATCTGGCCGCGCGTAATGCGCGCCACGTCGAGCAGGTCGTCCACCAGCGCCACCATGTGGTCGAGCTGGCGGTCCATGATGTCCTGCACGCGCGCGGCCGCCTTGGCGTTGCCGGCGTTCAGGCGCAGCACCTGCAGGCCGCTGCGGATCGGCGCCAGCGGATTGCGCAGTTCGTGCGCCAGCGTCGCCAAAAATTCGGTCTTGCGGCGGTCGGCTTCGGACAGGTCGGCCGCCAGGCGGCGCAATTCGGCGTCGGCCGCGACCCGTTCGCTGATATCGGTAAACAGCAGCGCCACCTGGCGGCTGGCCGGCCCGCCCACGCGCGTGGCGTACACATCGAACCAGCGATGCATGGCGCGCGCTTCGTCGACGAAACGCACCGGCACGCCGGTGGTGGCGACCTGGCCGTACGTGGTGAACCAGTGGCGGTCGTGGCCGGGCACCAGTTCGCGCACGGTCTTGCCGACGGCGTCCGTCAGGCCGGTGTGCTTGACGAAGGCCGGGTTGATCTCGATGAAGCGGTAGTCGACCGCGGTGTCGCCCTCGAACAGGACGTCGATGATGCATGCGCCGGTGTCGATCGAATCGAACAGGGTGCGGTAGCGCTCTTCGCTGGCGCCGAGCTGCGCTTCGGCCTGCTTCTGGCGCGTAATGTCGAGGACCACGCCGCGCAGGTGCTGGCCGGCGCCGGAGGCGTCGGCGACCACCTCGCCACGC
This sequence comes from Massilia sp. CCM 8734, assembly GCF_011682155.1. Classification (NCBI taxonomy): domain Bacteria; kingdom Pseudomonadati; phylum Pseudomonadota; class Betaproteobacteria; order Burkholderiales; family Oxalobacteraceae; genus Massilia; species Massilia sp. CCM 8734. Next base: position 61,685 of record NZ_WHJI01000022.1, on the reverse strand, counting down.
GCGATCACGTGGTGGTACAGGCCGTCGCTGGCGCGCACCCGATACTCAAGATCGTACGGTTCGCCGCTGGCGAGGGCCGCTTCGGTGCGCGCCGTGGCGTGGGCCAGGTCGTCAGGGTGGAGCGCGTCCAGGTAGTTCTGCACCGGCCCGCCGGCGGCGACTTCGGGTGAGATATTGAACAGGCGCGCCATGGCGGCGTCGGCGGTCACGCGGTTGGCCGCGACGTCCCAGGTCCAGGTGGCCAGTTCGGCGGCGGCCAGGGTGATTTCGAGGCGGGCGCGGGCGTCACGCAGGTCGGTGTCGCTACGGCGCTGGCGCGTGGCGGTGTGATGCGCGCCGATCAGGAAGGCGAGCTTGGCCTTGAGCGCCGCCGCCAGCACCGGGCTGGGCAGCACATCGATGGCGCCGGCCGCGTAGGCCTGCGCAAAGGGGAAGGAGGGATCGCCTTCCGGCGCAATGACGATCAGGGCTATGCCGGTCAGGCCGGGTGCGGCGCGCAAGCGCTGCAGCAGGTCGATCACCCCGGTGGCGTGCGCGCTCGCGGCAGCGGCGCCGGCAGGCTTCGCGCCGGCGTCCACGATGATCAGGGCAAGCTCGGCACTGGCGGAATGGGATGTCGCCGCGTGCGCGTCGAGCCGTACAGGCACATGGCCCAGCTCGCGCAGAAGCTGCGCCAGTGCGTCGCTGGCGGCATCGTGCTGGTCGACCAGCAAAATGCTGGCGCAATTGCTTGCCCTCATCGTGTAATCCGCTCCGTGGCGATGGTCGTGTCGGGAACGGAGGAGATCGGCATTGCGTCCTTTTCGGTGGTGGAAGACAGTTTGTCAATATTGGCGGGTCATTCTCCGAAAGTCAATCGAACGCCTCCATGGGGGGAGGCGCGACAGCAACGGCCCGGCTGGGAATGCAGCGATCCCATTCGGCCTGTCGCGGCTGCTCCTTGCCGGTACCCGGGGGAGGGACTTTGCGTAATGGTATTGCCTTGCGGCTCAGGCGCGCGATCGGGATGTGGCGTGCCCGCCGGCGGCCGGCGGGGGCTGCGCAGTTTCGTCCGGCGACAAGGTGGCGGCCACGGAGCCGGCAAGGTCCGTCTGCGGCGCCGGATCGGGTGGCAAGGCCCCGACCCGGCGGGCCTGGTCGGATTGCTGGTCGAGGCTGACTTCTTCGGCGACCGCAAAGCGCTCGTCAGCGTCGTCGCCCCCGGCCGGCAGCAATGATGCGGAGCGAACGTCCGCCGCGCCGGGGTCGGCGCCCGGTGGCGGGTGAACAGGCGGACCGGTGTCGGGCATGTCAATATCGCTGTCACTGGCTGGCATGATGGCTCCTCTGGCTTGCGATAAAGTCAGTTAGAGACATCACCCGGACGAAAGTTCAGCCCATGCCGCTTTATTCGACCGCCTTTTTGCGGGGCCAGTTCTTGCAAGCGATCGCCCACAGGATCAGGCAATACGACAGCAGGCGCAGCAGGAAGTGGAAGGGCGAATCTTCGCTCATGCCGGGTGTCAGGCTGGCATAGATGCGGTGCGCGCCCTCGATCAGGAACGACAGCGCGAAATACACAAAAAAGCGGTCGCCCGAGGTGCGCCAGAAGCGCAGGAAAAACAGGCCGATCACCACCGAACCCATGGCGCCGGCGCCGGCCAGCATCAGATCCATGGCGTGCTCCGTGTTTTACTCATCTCTCACTCCTTCTCGTAAATCAGCCCGTACAGCAGCAGGGATACCGAGATTAGCGCCGTCACCAGGCGCAGGGTCAGCAAGTCCATGGCGGGGAACACCAGCTTGTCGAGGATCAGGATCAGGTTGTTCAGGGTCATGCCGCAAAAGCACAGGCCGCTCCAGAACAGCAGGCGATGCCCGGTACGCGCATAGCTGGCCAGCAACAGCCAGGCGCAGGCCAGCGCGGTGAGCATGCAAAGGCCATAAATCGCCGCCGCCATTACGACTCCTTTCGCCAGGTGAACGCATCGGCAAACTGCTGGGCCTTGCGCTCGAGCTTCGAATGAATCAGATGGGTCACCTCGACCAGGCGCCGCGCGTACAGGTCGGCCAGCGCATCGATCACCTGGCCCAGCGCCGCCGTGGCTGGCTGGTAGCGGAACACCGCCGCGCTGCCTTCGTGGCGCAAGGTGACTGTCATGCCCGCGCGCGACAGGTCCGCCAGCACGCTCGCGGCCAGCTTGTCGCCGATGTAGAGCCGCTCGGCCACTGTTTGCACGGACCAGTCCTGAGGCGCGCTGTTGCGCAACAGCAGCAGCGCCTCCAGGTGGGGAACCGAGGCAATACTGGTCAGCAGGAAGCGACGCAGTTCTTCGGGTATCGGTTGGGGCACCATGATGTACAAGAATCCATTGCGCCAAGCTAAGCCAACGCGGTCCAAAACCCGTATTCTAGTCGACTTTGCTTATCAAGCATGCATCATTGTGATGTACTCATGTATCAATAAGGCAACACTTCATGCACCGGGGCCGCTCAAAACAGGCTGCCTAGCAGTTGCGCCGCGCTCAGCGCCGCCACCAGGATCAGCAGCACGCCCATGGCGCGCGCGAGCAGGGTGGCCGCACCCGGCCGCCCTTCCAGCCAGCGCCCGGCGCCGCCGCCCAGCCATGCCAGCGCGCCGTAGATGCCGGCCTGGGTCAGGGCGGTGATGGCGCCCAGCAGCGCGGCCTGGGTCCACAGCGGCTCCGGTCCGGGCTTGAGAAATTGCGGAAAAATGGCCAGCATGAACAAGTAGGCTTTGGGGTTGAGCAGGCTGGTGACGAGCCCGCGCCGGAAGGTGGCGCCCATCCCGCAAGCCTTGCCCGGCAGGTGTTGCACAAAGCCGCCGCCGGCGCCCAGGATTTGCCAGCCGATCCACGCCGTGTACAGCGCGCCCGCGCCCAGCATCGCATTGAACAGGGCCGGCCACAGCCGCAGCAGCGCGGCCACGCCCAGCGCGCTCATCGCCAGGTGGCACACGCCGCCGCTGACGATGCCGGCCACCGCCGCCAGGCCGGCGCGCCGGCCGCCCAGCACGGCGCTGCCCATGACAAACGCCATGTCGAGGCCGGGCAGGGCGATGATGCCGAACACGACCACAAAGTACAGCCACAGGTTGGCGTTTGCGCTCATGCCGGCGGCGCCGACAGGTCGATTGCATGGTTCAGGGTGGGGAAGGGCATGGCGGGCTCGCTTTCGGTTGGCGGTGGAACATCGACAGGGCGCAGATTAGCGCCGCATCAGGGCAGATTACGCCCTGTTAATCTGCTATCGTTGCGTCATGTACCATCCAACCACCCGCGTGCTGGCAGTGCTGGAACTGCTGCAAACCCATGGCCGCCTGAGCGGCGTCGAGATGTCGGCGCGGCTGGCGGTCGATCCGCGCACCTTGCGCCGCTACATCGTCACGCTCGAAGAGATGGGCATTCCCATCACGACCGAGCGCGGGCGCCACGGCGGCTATGCGCTGATGGCCGGCTTCAAGTTGCCGCCGATGATGTTTACCAACGATGAAGCACTGGCCCTGGCGATCGGCCTGCTCGCCGCGCGCAGCCTGGGCTTTGCCGAAGCCGCGCCGGCGGTGGCCAGCGCCCAGGCCAAGCTCGAACGCATCATGCCGGCCAACCTCAAGCGGCGCGTGCGCGCCATCGACGAAACCGTGCGGCTCGACATGATCCGCGCGGTGGCACCGAGGGACAACGACGCTCTCGTCACGCTCAGTTCGGCGGCGCTGGCGCAGCAGCGCGTGTGCCTGCGTTACCGCGCGCCCGACGGCGGCGAAACCGAGCGTGACTTCGACGCCTACGGCCTGGCGTTTCGCGGCGGCTGCTGGTACGTGACCGGCATGTGCCACCTGCGCGCCGGGATGCGCTCGTTCAGGATCGACCGCATCGTCAAAGTCGAGCCGCGCCCGGTCTCGTTCGCGCGTCCGGCCGGCTTCGACGCGCTCGGCTACCTGAACCAGTCGCTGGCTGTGATGCAACGCGAACACGCGGTGGAAGTGCTGCTGCACACCGACCTGAAAACGGCCAGCGCGCATTTCCATGGCGCGCTCGGGGTGTTCGACCAGGCCCCCGATGGCGTGCTGCTGCGCTGCACCACCGACGACCTCGACTGGTTCGCCGGCCACCTGGCGGGCCTGCCGTTCGACTTCGCGGTGCGCGCGCCGGACCAGCTGCGCGCCAGTCTTGCAAAATTAGCTGAACGACTGCTTCGCTTGGCGGGCACGCTCCGCTAGAATGCGTCGCTCGACTATTTTGGTTTTGGAAAACATGATTCAGAAAACACTGGCCGGCATCGTCCTCGGATGGACCTTGCTGGCAGCCGGCAGCGCGTTTGCCGGTGGCTGTCCCGCACACTACATGGATGGGCGCCTGCCCGAGATCCGCAACCCCAAGCTGGCCAAGGCGACGACCGAATTATGCTATGGCGTATTCGGCGTGATGCACTCCGGGATCACGCGCACGCCGCTGTGGTCGGCCGAGCGCCTGCTTCCGGCCAACCTGAAGCTGGCCAAGAAACTCTCGCGCGACGATTCCTTCCACGCCGAGGAACGCCTGTCGCCGTCGCAGCGCGCCGAGCTGTCCGACTACGCCCGCAGCGGCTTCGACCGTGGCCACATGGCGCCCAACGGCAACATGCCGGATCGCCAGACCCAGCACGAAAGTTTTACGCTGGCGAACATGGTGCCGCAGGATGCCGAGAACAACCGCCATCTGTGGGCCGGACTGGAAGGGCGCGTGCGCGACCTGGTCAGGAAAGAAGGCACCTTGTATGTAATCACCGGGCCGGCGTTCATCGGCAAGCGCTTGCAGAAAGTGGGCAATGTGCTCGTGCCGAGTCATTTGTACAAGGCGGTGTATAGTCCGGGCCAGAAGGCGGGCGCGGCGTGGATCGTGGAAAACCGTGCCGCCGACGAACTGGACCTGATGACGATCGCCGAGCTCGAAGAGAAGATCGGCATCAACCTGATGCCATCGCTGAGCGCGCGGCAAAAGTCGGCCATGCTGGACCTGCCGCAGCCGAAACAGAAAAAATCGCGCCGTTGGCCGTTTTGATATTTCAAGGAGATGCAATGAGTGGCAAGAAACAGGGTTTCGTACCGTACGCGAACGAGGCCGACGTGCTCGCGGTTGGCAAGCTGATGATTGAAAACCGGCTCGACCGGATCACCATCAGTGGCGATGTCGACCTGACCGCCGACGAGGTCGGCCTGGAGCACGCGCGCAAGCTGCACGCGCTGCTCGGTGACATCGTCGCCAAGCTGGAAGGGATGAAGCTGCCGGCCGAATTGCCGCCGCCGGCGGTGGGCGACGTGGATAATCCCTTCAACTAAGCGCGGGCTGATAGTCGGACCGCGCCGGGAAAGGCACGCGCCGAGCCATCTCAACGAACCATCTCAATTGACCCGGGCGGTGCTGTGATGCCGGACTTGGCGTCATGCTACGCGATCGGTCGCACATCGTCTTCGTGCGCGCCGCCATCAACGCCACAGACGATCAAAACTTGAGGAAGGTCAATGGTGCGCAGGGTCGGCGCACTTTGCGGTACTCTCAACGGCTCCTGCTGCGGCGTTTTTTAGGGAGCGAACTTCATGGCAATAGACAGTGCCGAATCCCATCTCGAGCCAGGCGGCGACACGCTCAGCGTGCCGCTGCACCGCGAAGAACTGCGGGTGGGAACTCGCGTCGTCGACACCGGGCGCGGTGTGCGGATTCACAAAACGGTCAGCGAACATCCCCATCAGGTCGACGAAACGCTGCTGTACGACGAGCTCGACGTCAGGCATGTCAGCGTCGACAAGATCGTCCCCCTGTCCGAGGCGCCAGTGGCGCGCCAGGAGGGCGACACGCTGATCGTGCCGGTACTCGAAGAAGTGCTGGTGACCGAGCGGCGCGTGCGCATCAAGGAAGAAGTCCACATCACGCGCATCGCGCGCACCCGTACCCAAGCCGGGACCGTCATGCTGCGCGAAGAAGACATCATCGTCGAACGGTTCGACGAAGGCCCTCACAAGTAAGCGAGTTCAAGCGAGTTCAACAACATGGAGGTAGTCATCATGGAACACACACTGGTAGCGGTATTTGACAATCGCGGCGATGCCGTGCAGGCGCTCGACGACCTGGTCGGGTCGGGGTATTCACGCCAGGACGTGCGTTTGAGCGATGGCGATCCGGATACGCCCGGCGGCCGGCCAGAAGGCGCCGGCGACGAATCGCTCGGATCGAGCATCAAGCACTTTTTTACCGACCTGTTCGGCGGTGAGCGCAGCGAGCATGCGCAGATGTATTCCGAGGCGATGGAACGCGGGCACTACGTGCTGACCGTCACGACCACGACCGAGCACGAGGTCGAGCGCGCCGCCGACATCGTCGAACGCCACAGTCCGATCGATATCGACGAGCATGCAGGCCAGTGGCAGGGCGCGATGCAGGGCGGTGACGCCATGCGCGGGCAGCCCATGTCGCAGCAGTCGACGCCCGGAGCGTCGCAGGGCGGCAGTGTGGGCGGCGGCAGCGCGCAAGGCTCGGCCATGGGCGGGTCGCAGCAGCGTGCGGCCGACACCACGGCCATTCCCGTGATCCAGGAAGAACTGAAGGTCGGCAAGCGCGAAGTGCAGCGCGGCGGGGTGCGGATTTACCAGCGCATTGTGGAAACCCCGGTCAGCGAAAGCATCGGCCTGCGCGAAGAGCACGTCAATGTGCAGCGGCGCGCGGTGGACAAATTGGTCGATCCGGCCGACATTGCCGCCTTCCAGGAAAACACCATCGAGCTGCGCGAAACGGCGGAAGAAGCGGTCGTCGAAAAATCCGCCCGCATGGTGGAGGAAGTTATCGTCGGCAAGGAAGTGACGCAGCGCCAGGAGCAGATCAACGACACGCTGCGCCATACCGAAGTGGACATCGAGCGGCTTGCACCGGACGATGACGTTTACTTCCGCGGTCACTGGACCAGCAATTTTGCCCGCGAGGGCGGCAGTTACGACGATTATGCGCCGGCGTACCGCTACGGCACCAGCATGGCTGGCAGCGAGCTGTATCGGGAGCGTCCGTGGGAAGAAATCGAACCCGGGCTGCGCAGCGATTGGGAGGCGCGCAATCCTGGCTCGCCCTGGGAGAAGATGAAGGCGGCGATCAGGCATGGCTGGGAGCGCATGACGTCGTAGGAACAAGAGCCGCAGCTACGTCGTCGTTCCCGCGCAGGCGGGAACCCAAGTCATTAGAGCCGTCATGGCTACAGAACGAACTTGGGTTCCCGCCTACGCGGGAACGACGGGCCAGCGATCCGCGTCAGCGCACGCCTTGTCGGCGCACGCCTTCTTGCCGCGTCTACTCGGCAAACACGGCACTGGCCGGCGTAATCCTGACGGCTTCCGGCTTGATGTTGAGCTTCATGCTGCCGATGACCTTGTCTTCATCGAGCAAGCTCTGGGGCTTGTTGCCGTCGTACTTGATCGTCGACACCGCATCGTTCACCAGTTTCTCTTTCAGCCCAGCGGCATCCTTGGTGATGAACACGAGCGACAGGTTCTTGGTCGAGAGGTGCTTCTTGATGGCCGCGTTCAGGTCGGCCAGGGTCAGCTTGGCCAGGCCATCGCGCATCATTTTGGTGAACTCGGGCGTGCCGTACCATTGCGAGTCGAGCGCGTAACCGAGGTACTGATCCTGCGTGGCGGTCATCACAAACACGTTTTTCATCAGGTAGCCGCGCGTGATCTGGAACTGTTGCTCGGTCAGGCCCTGCTGGATCACCTTCTCGAGCTCAGTCAAGGCGATGCGCAGCGCGAGGTGGGCATTGTCCGGCGCGACCGGGCGGATCCACACTTCGAACAACTGGCCCTTGCGGCCGACGTTCGGGTTCGGGAAGAACTGGAACATGCCACGCGGGAAAGCTTCGATGTAGGTGTAGTCGCCATAATTCATGCCGCGCAGTTCGCGGATGCGCTGGTACAGGTAGGCATTCGAGGCACGGTGTTCACCAAGGAAGGTTTTAGCCAGCCACAGCGCCGGGAAGTCCGGATGGCCACGGCGCACCTCGATCGGCAAACCGAACGACAGGGCGGTCGCGCGCGTGTTTTTCTCGACGATCTCCACTTCCAGGCCGTTCGGCATTTTTGCCAACGGCGCCGTGGTGACCGGCAAGCCCGGGCCGGCCGGCAGCCTGGCCAGCGCCTGCTTGAGCGCGGCCGTCATCTCGTCCGACACATCGCCCGAGATACCCACCCGCACCGATCCCTGGGTGTAGGCCTTCTTGTAGAAATCCTTGACGTCGTCCAGGGTGATCGCATCGATCCCTTTGGCCGTGCCAAGGACCGGGTGGTCGTACGGCGTGCCGGCGAACACATTGGTTTGCAGGCGTTCCTTGCCCAGTTCTTCCTCGTTATTGTCTTTCAGGTCGACCAGCAGGGCATTTTTGAGCGAATCCTTGAGGCGGCGGAAATCTTCCTCGCGAAAGCCTGGCGTGACCAGTTGCGGCATGGCCACGGTCATGTACTTGTTCCAGTTATCCTTGTGGATCGATCCGGTGAAGGTAGTCATTTCCTTGTCGGTCTGCTCGGTGAACGATCCGGCCAGCGGGAACAGGGCCTTGGTCACTTCGTCGATCTTGCGCTCGCTCGATCCGGCCGAGGCCACCATCATCGCGGTCAGCGCCGCCAGGCCTTCCTTGCCTTTCGGATCGTGCGCCGAACCGGCGGCGAACAACAGCTTGAAGCGGATCTGGGGCAGCGCCGATTTTTGCACCAGCACGTCTACCTTGGCTTCGACGCCGGCCGCCGGCACCGGCTTGGCCTGGGTTGCCGTCGCTTGCGGCAAAGCATCGGCCGGCAAACTGTTCGTACCACTCGCGGCCAGCGTCGCCAGCTTCGGCAGGCTCGCCATCGATTCCGGCAGGGCCTGGCTCGACAGGGTCGTGACGATCATGCCGTCATCGACCAGGTACTTGCGCGCCGCCGCCAGCAGGTCGGCCGGGGTCAGGCTGTCGGTGACGCGGTAGAACTGGTTGAGCGTGCCGTAGGAACGGTTGTAATGCACGTAGGAAGCCAGGGTGCCGGCGATCTGCTCGGTATTGTCGAGCGAGCGGATCAGGCCGTATTTCTGGGCCGACTTGGCATCGGCCAGCGCCTGCGCGGTGACCGGCACGTTGCGCAACTGCGCGATGGCCTGCATGATCTGGTCGCGCACATAGACGGTGTCTTCCAGCTTTTTCACGCGGGCGATGATGGTCGCCAGGCTCGGGTCGACCCGGCCAGGCGTGTAATCGCTGAACTGGTCGACTTTCTGTTCATCCTGTACCAGCCGCTTGTAGAGCGGGGAGGTGCGGCCGAACGAGAGCGAGAGCAGCATCGACAGTGCGGCGTGGTCCTTGGCGGTGTCGGAAAACGCCGGTGCACGGAAACCCACCGTGACGAACGGCAAGGTCTGGGTCGGCCATGCGACATGCTTGTAGAGTGCGCCGGTCGGCGCCGGCTCGGCCGGTACCTCGCTCTTGTAGCTGCCTTTCTGCCATTTGCTCCAGTATTTCTCGACCAGGGCGATGGCCTTTTGCGGCTCGACGTCGCCGGCGATGATCACGGTGGTGCGCTCCGGGCGATACCAGCGGTCGAAAAACACTTTCGAGTAGGCATACTGGTTCGGCATGTCCTCGATGTCCTTGATGAAGCCCATCGTGGTGTGCTTGTAGGTATGCGTGGTGTAGGCGGCGTCGCGCTGCACTTCGAACAGCTTGGACATCGGATTGGCGCTGTTCTTGTTGTATTCGCCCAGCACGGCGCGCGATTCGGTCTTGAATGCATCTTCGCCGTACGACAGGCCCTGGAAGCGGTCGGCTTCGACCTTGAGGATGGTTTCGAGGTCTTCCTTGGCGAAGGTGGTGTGGTAATTGGTCAGGTCGTCGCTGGTGAAGGCGTTCTGGCGCGCGCCGGACTTGGTGATCACGTCCTGGTATTTTTCAGGCGGATAGGCTTTGGTGCCGCGAAACATCATGTGTTCGAAAAAGTGCGCGAAGCCCGACTTGCCCGGCTCGATCTCGTTGCGCGAGCCGGTCTGTACAGGGATCTGTACCGACACCAGGTTCGGGAAGCCGGTCGGGACGACGATGATTTTCAGGCCGTTGGCCAGGGTTTTTTCGGTGGCTTTGAAGGGTAGAACATCGGCTTTGCCGGCTGGCGTGGCTGGTGCGGCCGCCAGCGCGTTCATGGCGAACGCGGGCAGGGCAAGCAGGCTGATCGGGATGAGTTTGGACACATTGTCTCCTGAGGCTAAAAATAGTAGCCGCAGGATAAAAGAATCAGGACAGAAAGAACAGCGGAAATTTATGCATACACCGGTGTGGCCATGTCCACGGCGGTAGGCACGGCGGTAGGCACCGCGGTAGGCACGGCGGTAGGCACCGCCGCAGGCGCCGCCGTGGACGCAAACTCAGCGCACGCTCAGCGCGCCCTGGCCGTCCTGCCGGGCGCCAGCGATGATGTCGGGCTCGGTCGCTGGCAGGCTGATCCGGTTGCGGCCCATGTGCTTGGCGCGGTAGAGCGCCGCGTCCGCCGTCGCCACCAACTGGCAGGCGGTGCTGTTGGACGAGGCAATCGCGGTGGCCGCGCCAATGCTCACCGTGACGTGTTCATTGGCGCCGCGTCCGTTCGGCACCTTGAGCTGCTCGACCCGGCAACGGATGCGCTCGGCAACAATGGCCGCACCCTTGAGCGACTGGTTCGGCAAAATCACCGCAAATTCCTCGCCACCGTAGCGCGCCACCAGATCGTTGGCCCGCATTTCTCTCGACACGGCGGCGGCGATGCGCTTGAGGCATTCATCGCCGCCCAGATGCCCGTTGGCATCGTTGTAAGCCTTGAAATTGTCGACATCGACCATCAACAACGATAGCGGTTGCTGCTGGCGCAGTGCGCGCGACCACTCGGCGCTGAGGGTATTGTCGAAGCAACGCCGGTTGGCCAGGCCGGTCAGTCCGTCGAGCGTGGCCAATTGTTCAAGCGCAACCTGGGCCGCTTTTTCGTCGGTGATGTCGCGCAGGGTCTGCACCACCGCTTCGAGCTTGCCGTGCTCGCCAAAGATCGGGATGGCGTCGACCGACAGGTAGCGCCGCTCGCCGAAGCGCGGCATGTCGCACCAGCTTTCCGCCGCCAACTGGCCGTCCACGTGGCCGCTTTTGGCCGCCTGCGGATACAGCGAGTCGAGCTCGTCGCCCCGGTCTTGCGCCACCAGGTCGGCCAGGGTCGGGCGCGCTTCCTGGTAAAAACTCTGCCAGTGATCGCGGGTGCCCAGCACTTCCTCCGCTGCAACCCCGGTCAGGCGCTCGCAGGCACGGTTCCAGATGATCACCCGCCGCTCGTTGTCCAGCACAAACGCGGGAACGGCCAGCATCTCCATGAGCTTGTAGGCAAACGCGCGGCCCTGTTCCGGTGCGGCCTGCGCCGTCGCGCTCTGGACTTTCGTCGTGCTCATCATGTGCTGCCCCTATTAGATAGTTCCCGACAAATTCTTGGGGGCCTCGAAAAACCTACTGCGCGGCGCAATTTTCGCCCTGCGATGCTCACCGTACCTTCGTACGGCTGCGCTTCTCGGACATGCGCGTCCGCGACGAAACTTGCGCCGCTCGCTACGGTTTTTCGAGGCCCCCTCTTGGCGGCAAAGTGTTGACTGCCGACAAGACTTAATTTTGCCTGTGGCGCACTGCGTTTCTATTGATAAAGCACAAGGGTAAGGATGATCGTGCTTCAGTGTGCGGCAAACGCAACCGTCAAGGGAATCGACACCGACAGCACCACGCCGCTGCCGGGCAGGCTGTCGATGGCAAAGCAGCCGCCGATGGCGCGCACCCGTTCCCGCATGCCGAGCAGGCCGCAGCCGCGTCCGTTGCCAAGCTGCACCATGCCGACCCCGTTGTCCTGTACGCGCAAGGTGAGCATGTCGCCGAAGCGCTGCAGCTTGATGTCGACCTCGGTGGCATGCGCATGGCGCGCCACGTTCGACAGCGCCTCCTGCGCGATGCGGTACAGCATGGCGTCGCGCTCGGCGTCCTCGGGCGCATGGAGCGCGTCGGCGTCGGCCGTGAAGGCATGACGGATGCCGTGCATGCGCGTAAATTCGCTCAATTGCCACTCCATCGCGCTCTGGAAACCCGCTTCCAGCACGATCGGGCGCAGATCGTAAATGATGGCGCGCAGCGACTTGATCGTGTTGTCGAGGTTGCTGATCATGCCATCGACCTTCTGCGTGATCAGCGGATGGGCGCCGGTGGTACTGACGTGCATCAGTTGCAGGTCGATCTTGAGCGCCAGCAGATTCTGGCCCAGGTCGTCATGAATGTCGCGCGCGATGCGCTGGCGTTCGCTTTCGCGCACGCTTTCCTGCTGCTTGGTCGCCTGGCACAGCGACAAATGGGTGTTGGCGAGCGCCAGTTCTGCCACGGCGCGGGCGTGACGTTCGATGACCAGTTGCGCTTCGGTGTCGGTCAATTGGTCGTCGAGGCGCAGGTGGCGTTGCAGCAAGGCGTAAAAGCCCCAGCCGATGAGCAGTATCCAGAACAGGGCGAGGAGGGCGGTGGGCGTGATGTGCATAAAAACCTTCCGAGAAATCTGATAAGACAAGCTGGCAAGTCCAAGCTGACTCTGATCAAGTTACTCTCCGTCATCACCAGTGATATTGTCTCCGATCAACTCTATTCCAATTGGGAACGTTTCTGTCGTAACGGCATCATTTTTGGTGATTTCCAGTTGCACTACGCGACCTTGCTATAATGGAGGGTTGAGAATTAGGATATTCACGTGACTTACAGCATCAAAGAGATTTTTTACACCCTGCAGGGAGAGGGCGCGCACGCGGGTCGTCCCGCCGTCTTTTGTCGTTTCTCGGGCTGCAACCTGTGGACCGGGCGCGAAAGCGACCGCGCCAGCGCCGTCTGCACCTTTTGCGATACCGATTTTGTTGGCACCGATGGCGAACGTGGTGGCAAGTTTGCCAACGGCGAAGCCCTGGCCGCGCTGATCGACAGCCTGTGGCCGGCCTCCTACCCGCACAGCAAATACGTGGTCTTCACCGGTGGCGAGCCCTTGTTGCAACTGGACGCGCCCTTGATCGACGCCATGCACGCGGCCGGCTTCGAGATCGCCATCGAAACCAACGGCACCTTGCCGGTGCCGCCCGGGGTCGACTGGATCTGCGTCAGCCCCAAGATGGGTTCGAAGCTGGTCGTGGAAAAGGGCAATGAACTCAAAGTGGTCATTCCGCAGACCAAACAGGACCTGGGCGCCTACGAACATCTCGATTTCGAGAACTTTTTCGTGCAGCCGATGGACGGCCCGCTGGGCGAACACAACACCCGTCTCGCCATCGAGACCTGCAAGCGCAATCCCAAGTGGAAGCTGAGCTTGCAAACCCATAAACTTTTACAGATACCTTAAAGCACTTCATGCTCACGATTACACGCAAGCTCGAATTCGACGCGGGACACCGCATTCCCGACCACAAAAGCCAGTGCCGCAACCTGCACGGGCATCGTTACACGCTCGACATCACGCTCACGGGCGCCGTCATCCAGGCCGAAGGCAACTCCGACAATGGCATGATCATGGATTTTTCGGACATCAAGGCGCTGGCCAAGGAGCACCTGGTCGATGTCTGGGACCATGCCTTCCTGGTCTACGAAAAAGACGACAAGGTGCGCGAGTTCCTCGCTTCGCTGCCGGGCCACAAGACCGTGGTGATCGACCGCATTCCAACCGTCGAAAACCTGGCGCAGATCGCTTTCGATATTCTCAAGGCGGCCTATACCGACCGATTCGGCACGGGCTTGCACCTTCACAAGCTGGTCTTGCACGAAACCCCGAATTGCTGGGCAGAGATTACCGATGCCTGATCCAGCTTTCATGCAACTGGCGCTGGAACAGGCGCAACATGCATGGAGCCTGGGCGAAGTGCCGGTGGGCGCCGTGGTGGTCAAGGATGGCGAGGTGATCGCCACCGGCTTTAACCAGCCGATCGGCCGCCACGATCCGACCGCGCACGCCGAAATCGTGGCGTTGCGCGCCGCTGCGGAAAAACTGGGCAACTATCGCTTGCCCGGATGTGAACTGTATGTGACCTTGGAGCCGTGCGTGATGTGTTCGGGCGCGATGATGCATGCGCGCCTGGCGCGCGTGGTGTTCGGTGCGCCGGACCCCAAGACCGGCGCGTGCGGTTCGGTGCTCAATTTGTTCGAGCAGGAACAGTTGAACCATCACACCGAACTGGTCGGCGGCGTAATGGCCGATGAGGCCAGCGGCATGCTGCGTGCATTTTTTGCAGAGCGGCGCAAGGCGGCGCAGGCCGCGCGGCTGGCGGCGCAGGCGGCGGCTGGCCCGGCGTTGACCGGCGCGCAGGGTGCGCAGCCGCAATAGCGGGATACGGGAGGTTGGCAGGACCGGCATTCCCACACGCATGGTATGCCGGCCACCCCGCAAAGATGGTATGCTCAATCGCGTCCATGCACGCAGTCTTGTTCCGCCGCATGCATGGCGCGTGTCACGCGGCCTAACCAATCACTCGTCTTCAAGCTGAGCATGCCTATTCTTACCGCCAACGGGATCCGGATCGCCTACGAAACAGCAGGCGACCCCAAGGACACGCCGTTGCTGCTGATCATGGGCTTAGGCATGCAACTGACCGCCTGGCCCGACGATTTCGTCGAAGGCCTGGTCGACCTCGGCTTCCATGTCATCCGCTTCGATAACCGCGACAGCGGCTTGTCCACCAAATTCGAGCATGCCGGCACACCGAGCCTGTCGCTGGCCTGGCTCAAGCGCTTGCTGCGCTGGCCCCAGCGCAGCGCCTACACCTTGTCCGACATGGCCGCTGACGCGCTCGGCGTGCTCAACGCCCTCGGTATCGCGCGCGCCCACGTGGTCGGCGCCTCCATGGGCGGCATGATCGCGCAAATCCTCGCGGCCCGCCATCCCGAGCGCGTCATCAGCCTCACGTCCATCATGTCCGACAGTGGGCGTCGCGGCTTGCCCGGCCCGCGCAAAGAAGCGCGCGCGCTGCTGATGCGTCCACCGCGCAATACGCGCGACCTTGACAGCCTGGTCAACCACATGGTGCACACCATGCGCGTCATCGGCAGCCCCGCCTATCCCACCCCCGAACGCCTGCTGCGCGAGCGCATCGCGCACGCCATCAGGCGCAACCTGTGCCCCGGAGGGCTGGCGCGCCAGCTGATCGCCATCGTGGCCACGGGCGACCGCAGCGAACTGCTCAAGTCGATCCGCGTGCGCACGCTGGTCATCCACGGCGCGGCCGACCCGCTGGTGCCGCTGGCCTGCGGCGAAGACACGGCGCGCCTGGTGCCCGGCGCGCGCCTGCACGTCATCGAGGGCATGGGCCACGACCTGCCGCCGCAACTGATCGAACGGCTGCTCGCCTTGATCGATGAGCACGCGCACGGTAAGATAAGCCCCGACTCCACAGCGCGGCTTTTCGAAAAACAGTGAACATCCCCCCCATCGGCATCGCCATCGTCGCCCCGAGCGGCTTTGGCCGCGACAATGCCGTCATCGAACGCGGCATCGCCTCCCTCATCGCGCAGGGCCACACCGTCCACAATTACTTCGAGGCCGACAAGGTATTCCAGCGCTTCGGCGGCACCGACGAGGCGCGCCTGGCGCAGTTGAACGCCGCCGCCAGCGACCCGCAGGTGCAGGTGGTCATGGCGCTGCGCGGCCAGTACGGTCTCACGCGCCTGCTGCCGCGCATCGATTTCGCGCGCATGGCCGACAGCGGCAAGATCTTTGTCGGCTACAGCGACTTCACCGTCTTCCATATGGGCCTGATGGCGCAAACCGGCGCGCAAAGCTACGCCGGACCGATGTTCTACAGCGACTTCGGGACCGCCGAACCGGTGGCGTTCACGCAGCACGACTTCTGGCACTGCCTGCAAGGCCCGCGCCATGTCGTGCGCGCCTGCGTGAGCGGCAATCCGCAGCTGGAAGTCGAAGGCACGATCTGGGGCGGCAACCTGGCCATGCTCATCTCGCTCCTGGGCACCGAGTGGTTCGCGCGCATCGACGACGGCATCGTTTTCGTCGAAGACATCAACGAGCATCCTTACCGGATCGAGCGCATGCTGCTGCAACTGCAGCAGTCCGGCGTGCTGGCGCGCCAGAAGGCGCTGGTGCTGGGCGATTTTTCGGGCTACCGCCTCTCGCCCGCCGACAATGGCTACGATTTTGACGCCATGCTGGCCTACCTGCGCGCCAACCTGCCGATTCCCGTGCTCACCGGCCTGCAATTCGGGCATACGCCGCAGCGCGTGACGATTCCGTTCGGCGCGCGCGCGCAACTGGTCTCCGACGCCGCCGGCTTCACGCTGGCCATGAGCGACTATCCGACCATCGCGCATGCCTGAGGCCCTGGCGGCGCACGACTACTACCGGGCCACGTCGCCTGGCCAGGCCTATCCCGCGCTGGCCGGCCCGCTCGATGCGGCGGTATGCATCATCGGCGCCGGCTTTGCGGGCCTGGCGACCGCCATCGGCCTGATGGAGCGCGGCGTGCGCGATATCGTGCTGCTCGACGCGCAGTGCGTCGGCCACGGCGCCTCCGGACGCAACGGCGGCTTTGTCTTCGGCGGTTTTTCGCTCGGTGAACGCGGCATCGTCGCCAGCGTCGGCGTCGATGCCGCGCGCGGCCTGTACCAGATGACGCTCGACGCGGCCCTGCGCATCCGCCGCCGCATCGACGACTACGCCATCGACTGCGACGCCCGCCATGAAGGCGTGTACCTGGCCAACTGGTTCGACGATGCGCGCCTGCTCGACGAGCAGCAGCGCTTCATGATGGAGAAGATGGGCGTTCAATGGCAGCGCGTCTCGCGCGCGCAGTTGGCCGAAAAACTCGATTCGACGCGCTATTTCGGCGGCCTGTTCGAGCCGGCCGCGTTTCATTTCCATCCCCTCAAATATGCGCAGGGGCTGGCCCGCGTGCTGGCGCAAAACGGGGTGCGCGTGCATGAACACAGCAAGGTCGCCAGCATCGCCGCCGACGGCGAGGGCTGGCTCGTAACCACGGCCGCCGGCAGCGTGCGCGCACGCGACGTGGTCGTGTGCTGCGGCGGTTACATCGAAAAACTGCATCCGCGCCTGTCGCGCGCGGCGCTGCCGATCGCCACCTACGTGATGGTGACCGAGCCGCTGGGCGAGCGCCTGCAAACGGCAATGCGCACCGGCGCGGCCGTCTACGACACCCGTTTCGCCTTCGATTACTACCGCCCGTTGCCCGACACGCGTCTGCTGTGGGGCGGGCGCATCGCGGTGCGCGAGCGCGACGGCGCAGACGTCGCGCGCCTGCTGCAGCAGGATATGCTCAAGGTCTACCCGCAACTGGCCGGCGTGCGCGTGACGCATGCGTGGAGCGGCATGATGAGCTACGCGCGCCACCAGATGCCGCAGATCGGGCGCCTGCCCGATGGCCTGTGGTACGGCATGGGCTTCGGCGGCCATGGCGTGGCGCCGACCACCGTGGCCGGCGAAGTGCTCGCGGCCGCCATCGCCGGCGACGGCGCTGCGCTGGCGCGCTTTGCCGCGTGGGGCCTGCCGGCGGCCGGCGGCCGTGCCGGCCTGGCCGCCGCCCAGATGACCTACTGGTACTACGAACTGCGCGACTGGATGCGCCAATGAAGGCAGTGCGCTCGGTGCGCATCGATACGCTGCGCGGGATCGCCGTCTTCGGCATCATGCTGGTGAACGTGTGGGGCTTCGCGATCGGGAACAACTTCTCGCGCTACGGCGTCATCGGCGAGCATGCGCCGCTGCTCGACCAGTTGGTGGTGTTCGTGGTGGCCGCGTTTGCGGAGCAGAAGTTCTATCCGATCTTTGCATTCCTGTTCGGCGCGGGCTTCGCGCTGCAGACGGGAGGACGGCATTTTCCGGGGCCGCGGCTCGATCGCATCAAGACCACCTATCGCCGGCGCCTCACCTGGTTGCTCGGGTGCGGCGTGCTGCATGGTTCCTTTCTGTGGTTCGGCGATATTCTCACCGTGTACGCGATCTGCGGCTTCTGGCTTCTCACGCAGGCGGGCCGCAGGCTGTCGGACATCGTCGCCTCGCTGCGCCGGATGGCCGTGCTCAATGTCGCGGTACTGGTCTTCATGGCCTACCTGACGTACCAGCTGATGACCATGCCGCCGGAAGCGGTCACCTGGGGCGTGGACGAAATCGCGCGCACGCACGCGGTGTACAGCGAGGGAACGCTGGTCGCGATCGCGCGCGAGCGGCTGTCCGACTTCTGGGGCAACCTGATCAATTCGCTGTTTTTCCTGCCCAAGGTGGCGCTGCTGTTCCTCATGGGCGTGGTCAGCGTGCGCCTGGGCTGGCTCACGCAGCCCGGGCACCATCGCGCGGTATGGGGCAGGGTGCTGCTGGCCGCGCTGTGGGTGGGCGTGCCGGTGAACCTGTGGTGGGGTTGGGCCGCGCTGCGCGACGCCATCGATCCGCACGCGGCCGGGCCGATGGCGGCATTTGTCTCGTTTCTCGTCGAAGTGGCCGGACCCTTGATGGCGGCCGGCTACGTGGCCCTGGTGATGCGCGCGCCGGAACCGGTGCTGGCGGCCCTGGCGCGGTCGCTGGCGCCGGTCGGGCGCATGGCGCTGACCAATTACCTGGCGCAGTCCGTGCTGTTCGGCCTTCTGCTGCAAGGCACCGGGCTGCGTCTTGGCGCGCTGCTGTCGCACGCGGGACTGCTCGGCGTGTGCCTGCTGCTGATGGTGGTGCAGGCCGTGTTCAGCCGCTGGTGGATGCGCCGCCACACACAGGGACCGATGGAGGCGGTGTGGCGCCGCTTCGCCGCACGCGGCTGAAGCGCGTGACCGCTCAGGCGATGCTCATGTGGCCGGCGAGGATTTGCCACTGACCGTCATCGGCCTGGCGCCACGTGCGTGTGCAGCGCAGGTCGAGGTTGAACTGCGACTCGCCGAAACTGCCAACCAGGTTCATGCGCGCCGAGATCACGCCCACCGGGCCGTGCGCCGCGACAATGCGCTCGCCCGCTTCGATCGCGCGGAACTTCAGCAGGCCGGAGCGGTGCATGTCGAGGTCTTGCTGCTTGCCGATGATCTGGCCCATGTGCGTGGTAAACAGCAAGTCCGGCGCAATCAGGCGATCGAGCGCGTCGACGTCGGCGCTGAGCATGGCGAGCCGCAATTGTTCTTCCAAACCGATAATGTGCTCTTGTGCTTCGTTCATTGCACTCCCTTATGGGGCCTCGAAAACTGCGCCCCGCAGTAGCTTGTCGAGGTCCCCTTATGTATTGACTGGTTCAGAACTGATAGCGAAATCCGGTTGAGATAACCGTTACCTTGGTTTTGGTCAGGCGCATCGCTTCGGCGTTCATCGACCAGTGCGGATTGAAATTGAAACGCACGCCGCCGCCAATGCTCGGATCGGTTTCGTTATAGTCGTCCTTGCCGACCACGACCGCATGCATCTTGGTGCGGCCGATGCCGGCGCGGCCGGTCAGGTCGAAGCGTTCGTTCAAAGGAAAGGTGCCCGTGACAGCGATGCCGTAATGCTCTTCCGGGTGGGCAGGCTCGTTGCGGTTGAAGCCATAGCCGACCTCGATGAAACTGAGGGAATTGCTGAATAGCTCGACGCCGATGTGCTTGTTGATCTGGTAACCGGTGCGCAGGCCGATCGACAAATCGTCGCGTTCATACCGGTCATTCGACGAGGATGCCTGGCCGAGTTGAACGCCGGCGTAGACGCCAGGTCCGTTTTCCACCGCTGAAGCCGGCATGGAGACGCCGGCGGCCAGTGCGACAAGTACGCTGCTCAATATCATTCGCATAAAATATTCCGGGTAGGTTGGTGCAATAGCCTGACGCGGAATTGGGCTATTGCTGCGCGAAATTATAGCCGGAGGAATGATAAAAGTGTTAATCCTGTTATACATACAACATAATGCGGTAAGATTAGTGCGTTTCTTGCGCATTAATCGGATCTGTATATGTATATACACGGCTATCCGATCCGTTAACCAGGGCAGGCGCGAGCCGATTATCGCGCCAGAATAGGACCGTATGAAGAAAATCGTCTCTCTGTTTCAACGTAACTACGATGGCGACCGCCAGGTGCGCGACGAGATCGTTCCGGACGCCGCGTGGGTCGCCGTTGGCGAAGGCATGGCGACCCGCAAGTGGGATGGCATGGCAGTCATGGTCGCCGAGGGCCTTGTCTACAAACGCTACGACGCCAAGGCCGGACGCACGCCGCCAGCCGACTTCATGCCGGCCCAGCCGGCGGCCGACGACGCCACCGGTCACTGGCCGGGCTGGGTGCCTGCGGTGGCGCCGGATTCGGCGCGCATCAACGAGGGCATTGCATGGGGCATGCGCGAACTGTTTGCCGGCGGGGCGGTCCCTGACGGAACATATGAAGTCTGCGGCCCGAAAATCGGCACCCGCCATGGCGCTAATCCGGAACGGCTGGCGGAACATATCCTCGTTCCGCACGGCAAAGATGAGTTGCCGGACTGCCCGCGCAGCTTCGCCGCCCTGCGCGAGTACCTGAGCGAGCATCTTATCGAAGGCATCGTCTGGCACCACCCGGATGGGCGGATGGCAAAAATCAAGGCGAGCGACTTCGGCATCAAGCGCGCACCGTCCGCGCCGGCTTGACGGTTTCAGCCCTTCAAAGTCACCTCAGCCCGCCGGCACCCGCATGGCGCCCACCGCATCGAGCGTCACGGTCGCCTTGTATTGCGTATCGCCGAGCTTGAATGACAGCCGGGACTGGGGTGGGTTGCTTGTCTTCATCAGCTGCGTCGACACCATGTCTGCATCGAAGCTGGTTCTCATCCATTGCGCGAGATGGCGCGGTGTGAACTTGGGCGCTGCCTGCAAAATCCGCCCAATGGAACGGGCATGCGCAGGATTGTCGCGTTCAAGCCGCGCCAAGGCGCCAGGTTCGTCAAGATTGACAGTGCCGGAAGCGATCGCCGGCGACGACATGACGATGGCAAGGGATGAAAAGAGGAGCGCAAATAGTGTCGGCATGACGCATTCTTCTTCGCGTTGGGTGGTAAGGCCGTCCTATGTGTTTTTTGACAGCCATTTCACGCCCGGGTTCGACCGAATGCAGGGAAATTTTTCCCGCCACTGCTTGCCGGGCGGGGCGCGATGCAGTGACGATAAAACTTACAAATCAAGCGTTGAGGAAGTTTGACGTGACATAGTTCAATGGCAACATTGCGATGATGCCGGCCCACGCCAAGCGGACAGTCTGCCGCTTCAATCACCAAAAATCGCACATATTAAAGACAACGCCAGATCGGTCAATGAATGCACATTTCAAGCAAGGCAAGGAAAATCGTGGTCCCCGTGTTATTGATTATCCTGCTCACCGGAATTTTCAAAGTGCTGGGCGCGATATTATCGCCTTTTAACGGCGACAAATTCGATCCGAAGATATGGAAAGCGCCGATGACCGATTACGATCTGTCCAATTGCATGCGGGGCGGCATGGCTGACGATATCGTCAATAAGGTCATCAGCGTCGGCATGCGGCGCGAACGGGTGCTTGAACTTCTCGGCAAGGCGCCTGACGGTCACGGCAACAAAGACCAATACCCGCTCGGCTATTGCAGCGGTATCGGGGCGGACGTGGATTATCTCGATCTCTATTATGATGCGGCGGGCAAGCTGATCGAAATCGACGTACATCAATACTAGTGATCAATACTGGCGCCACCCAGAATGGTCGCTGGCCGGGCAAGCGCCGGCGGCGTCGCCATCGCGCCCGATGCGCAGCCTTGTCCAGCGCAAAGTCGGCGCCGTGTTTTCCTCGTGGTCAAGTGCGTCGGCGAAGACTGTGCCCTCCGGCCTCGTTTTTCGCTCCTGCGGGCAGTGGCGGGCGGCGCATATTGTATAATGGCCGATTCGCGCCCAGCGCCTGTTTCCATTCGCAAGAGACCCATCACGCATGTTATCCACAGCAAATATCACCATGCAGTTCGGCGCCAAGCCGCTGTTTGAGAACATCTCCGTCAAATTCGGTGACGGCAACCGTTACGGCCTGATCGGCGCGAACGGCTGCGGCAAGTCGACCTTCATGAAGATCCTCGGTGGCGACCTCGAGCCGTCGGGCGGCAACGTCATGCTCGACACGAACGAGCGCCTCGGCAAATTGCGCCAGGACCAGTTCGCGTTCGAAGACATGCGCGTGCTCGACGTGGTGATGATGGGCCACACCGAGCTGTGGAACGCCATCTCCGAACGCGACGCCATCTACGCCAACCCGGAAGCGACCGACGACGACTACATGCACGCGGCCGAGCTCGAAAGCAAGGTTGCCGAATACGACGGCTACTCGGCCGAAGCGCGCGCCGGCGAACTGCTGCTCGGCGCCGGCGTCTCGATCGACCAGCACCAGGGGCCGATGAGCGCCGTGGCGCCGGGCTGGAAGCTGCGCGTACTGCTGGCGCAGGCCCTGTTCTCGAATCCCGACATCCTGCTGCTCGACGAGCCGACCAACAATCTGGACATCAACACGATTCGCTGGCTAGAAGACGTGCTCAACGACCGCAATTCGACCATGGTCATCATTTCCCACGATCGCCACTTCCTGAACCAGGTGTGCACCCACGTGGCCGACATGGATTACGGCACCTTGAAGGTGTATCCGGGCAATTACGACGAGTACATGTTCGCCTCGACCCAGGCGCGCAACCAGCAACTGGCCAACAACGCCAAGGCCAAGGAAAAAGTCGCCGAGTTGCAAGACTTCGTGCGCCGCTTCGCCGCCAACAAGTCCAAGGCGCGCCAGGCCACATCGCGCGCCAAGCAGATCGACAAGATCAAGGTCGACGACATCAAACCGTCGTCGCGCGCCTATCCCTTCGTGCGCTTTGACGCCGAGAAGAAATTGCACCGCCTGGCGGTGGAAGTCGAAGGCATTTCCAAGAAGTACGACCGTCAGCTGTTCAAGAATTTCAGCATCATGGTTGAAGCCGGCGAGCGCATCGCCATCATCGGTGCCAACGGCGCCGGCAAAACCACCTTGCTGCGCTCGATCGGCGCCGAGCTGACCGGTTTGCAGCCGGACACCGGCAGGGTCAAGTGGGCCGAGAACGCCAACGTCGGCTACATGCCGCAAGATCCGACCGAAGAATTCGCCACCGACGCCGTCCTCACCGACTGGATCGGCCAGTGGACCAAGGAAGGCGACGACGACCAGGCCGTGCGTTCGATCCTCGGCCGCCTGCTGTTCGGCGGCGACGATGTGAAGAAATCGGTACGCGTGCTGTCCGGCGGTGAAAAAGGCCGCATGATGTACGGCAAGCTGATGCTCGGCCGCCACAACGTCATGCTGCTCGACGAGCCGACCAACCACATGGACATGGAATCGATCGAGTCGCTTAACATTGCGCTCGAAAAATACACCGGCACCCTGATTTTCGTCTCGCACGATCGCGAATTCGTCTCCTCGCTGGCCAACCGCATCCTCGAAATCAAGGAAAACGAAATCGTCGACTACCGCGGCAACTACGAAGATTACCTGACCAGCCAGGGCATCGACTAAGAGTGAAAGCGGGGCCCTGGCGCCCCGTTGATCCTGTGTGGCGCAGCGGGCACCAAGGTGGGGCACCAAGGTGGGGCACCCAGGTGGGGCACCCAGGTGCCCGCGCGTCATTCGGCGGGTACTCCCTGCAACGAATCTTCTCTTGTGAGATAGTACCGATATGAATATTCTCCCTATCAAATCCATTGAATACGAGCATCCCCAAGCCGGCCTGAGCTGCACCGCGCAAGCCTGGGCACGCGCCCCGGCCACGCCGTCCGCCGCCGAAAAAACCGCACTCAAGGAGCGCATCAAGCGCCTGCTGAAAGAGCGCGAAGCGGTGCTCGTCGCCCACTATTACGTCGATGGCGACTTGCAAGACCTGGCCGAGGAAACCGGCGGCTGCGTCTCCGATTCGCTCGAAATGGCGCGCTTCGGCCGCGATCATCCGGCTAAAACGCTGGTCGTCGCCGGCGTGCGCTTCATGGGCGAGACCGCCAAGATCCTCAGTCCCGAAAAACGCATCCTGATGCCCGACCTGGACGCCACCTGTTCGCTCGACCTGGGTTGCCCTGCCGACGAATTCTCGGCCTTCTGCGACGCCCATCCCGACCGCACGGTGGTGGTGTACGCCAACACCAGCGCCGCCGTCAAGGCCCGCGCCGACTGGATGGTGACCTCGTCAATCGGCCTGGACATCGTGGCCCACCTGCACGCGCAGGGCAAGAAAATCCTGTGGGCGCCGGACAAGCACCTCGGTTCCTACATTCAAAAGCAAACCGGCGCCGACATGCTGCTGTGGCAGGGTTCCTGTCTGGTGCACGACGAATTCAAGGGCATCGAACTCGACCTGCTCAAGGCCGAGCATCCCGAGGCGCGCGTGCTGGTCCATCCCGAATCGCCCGCCAATGTGGTGGCCCTGGCCGATGTGGTCGGCTCCACGACGCAGCTGATCAACGCCGCGCAAACAATGGACGCCACCACCTTCATCGTTGCCACCGATAACGGCATCCTGCACAAGATGCGCGCCGCCGCACCGGGCAAGCATTTCATCGAAGCACCAACGGCCGGCAACAGCGCCACCTGCAAGAGCTGCGCGCATTGCCCGTGGATGGCCATGAACGGCCTGCAAAACCTGGCCGATGTGCTGGAAAGCGGCAGCAACGAAATCCATGTTGACCCGCAAGTGGGCAAGGAAGCCGTGCGCGCCATCGACCGCATGCTCGACTTCGCCGCAGCGAAAAAAGCCAAAGCCTTGCCGACCAGCCCGTTGGCCAATGAAGCAACCCTGTTTTCCGGAGTAGGCCCAGCATGAGCAATTTACGAAATCCCTACGCCGTCTTTGATGCGGCGCTGCAAACCGCGTTCGAATCGAACCTGCTGGCCGCCTTGCTGGAAGATGTCGGCAGCGGCGACCTGACCGGCAAACTGGTGCCGGACGACACCCGCGTGCGCGCCCGCGTCATCGTGCGCGAAGAAGCCGTGCTCTGCGGCGGCCCGTGGTTCGAAGGCGTGATGCTGGCCCTCGATCCGAGTATCGATGTTGACTGGCAATATGCCGAAGGTGATCTGATGAACGCCGGCAGCGTGGTCTGCACCATCGAAGCGCCGCCGCGCGCCCTGCTGACGGCCGAGCGCGCCGCGCTGAACTTCATGCAATTGCTGTCGGGCGTGGCGACCGTGACGCGCAGTTATGTCGAGGTCGTCGAAGACACCAAGGCCGCCATCCTCGATACGCGCAAAACCCTGCCGGGCTTGCGCCAGGCGCAAAAGTACGCGGTGCGGGTCGGCGGCGGCAAGAACCAGCGCATGGCGCTCTATGATGGCATCCTGATCAAGGAAAACCATATCGCGGCCGCCGGCGGCGTGGGCAAGGCGCTGGCCGCCGCCCAGGCGTTGGATGCCGGCGTATCGATTCAAATTGAAGTGGAAACTTTGGCTCAATTGGGCGAAGCGCTGGACGCCGGCGCCACCTCGGTCCTGCTCGATAACTTCGAACTGGCGACGATGCGCCACGCGGTCGAACTCAATGCCGGCCGCGCCTTGCTGGAAGCCTCTGGTGGTGTGAATATGGAGAGCGTGCGGGCGATTGCCGAAACTGGCGTCGATCGTATTTCCATCGGCAGCCTGACCAAAGACATCAAGGCCACCGATTTCTCGCTGCGGATTATTGACTGAGCGCGGACTGATCGACATAAATCAGTTTCGAGGTATCGAAACCGAGCGCCTGGGCTTGACCGACCAGGCGCTTTTTTGTTGCCTCATCCATTGTCGGGGTGCGTGACAGCAGCCAGAAATACGATTTATCCGGGCCGCTGATCATCGAATAGCCGTAATTGTCGCGTTCCAGGTCGAACACGATATAGGAACCGTAAAAGGGACCGAAGAACGACACCTTCAGGTAGCCGACATCCGGTTTCTCGACAAAATACGCCTTGCCCTCGGACTGCTTCCATTCCTTCTTCTCGGCGTTATAGCCACGATTGATCACCTTGATGCCGCCGTCATCGCGCATGCTGTAATCGGCCGTGACCCGGCTCAATCCGCGCTCGAAGGAATGATCGAGTCGCGCGATTTCGTACCATTTACCGAGATATTTGTCCGAATCGAAATTGGCCACCGGTTCGATTCCCTGCGGCTTGGAAACGCAGCCGGCGAGCAGGAACGCCATCGCCACGAACAATGTTTTCATCATGAACCCCGCACTTTAAGAATGTCGGGTTCGATTGTAGCCCAGGGGGTGCCAAGCGCCTTGCGCGTTTGCTAAGCGAGCCCGCCCAGCAAGAACGCGATCATCCCGATCGCGCCGGCCGCCTGCGCCAGCCGCGCCACCCGCTGCGGCGCGTAGGTCAGCAACATCACCAGCGCAAGCGCCGCCGTCGTCATCGCGCCCAGCCATGTCAAGGTGCCGTGCCCGGCGCCACCCTTGAGCACCGCGGCGGCAAACGCCAGCGCCAGCGCACTCGCGCCGGCAGCCTGCAAGCGCCGCCGCAACGCCGGCGGCGCTTCCTGCCCGCGACCGTGCATGTCGGCGTAGTGCCGCTGCATCGCCACGCTCAGCGCACCGAAGCCGGCATGACAGAGCGCGAACACCGCCACCATATACAATACGCCGCTCATGACGCCACCTCGAGCGCTGCGTTGACCGCCGCTGTTTTTACTTTTTTGACCCCGCCGCGCCCAAGTCGCAGCGCGCCATAAGCGAGCAGCAGGCCCAGTGCCAGCACCGTGATATCGAACCACGCCACGGCGCTCGGACCGTCGACCAAGGTCACGCCAAGGTGCGACGAGGTCGTCAACACATTAAGCAGCGGGATCGCGCCGAACAGCAGCGCCCCGGCGGCCAGCTGCAAGCGCCACATTGCGCGATCCGGCTTGATCTGCGCCAGCAGCGCGGCGGCGCCCCAGGCGGCGAAGAAGACGGCGATTTCGTTCTCCGGCCGTTTATCCATCCCGACCGGCAGCAGGCGATTGGCCCAGAAGTAGCAGGCCATCGCAATCGGCAAACCGGCAATCGCGCCGATATTCAACGCCTCCACCAAACGCGTTCCAAAACCGATGCGCGCACCAGCCTTGAGCGCCTTGGCCTGCGTCTGGCGGCTCTTGACCGCCCACAGGATGGCGCCGGTCGCCACCATCGCATACCCGGCCAGGCCGGAAATGAAGAACAGCGCGCGCAGCAGCGGCTCCGCAAAGCGCGCCACGTGCAGGCCGTACATCACGCCGTGCGTTGCCGCCGGCGGCGCCAGCTGCTCGCCCGCGCTGGCCAGCCTGGCGCCAGTGACGCCTTCGAACTGCATCGCCGGCTGCTTGTACGACAGATCGCGTCCGCCCGCGCGCGTGATCGACACGCTGGCGTTGGCGTGGTTCGGATGATTGACCATGATCTGCCCGGCGTGGCCGCCGCCCCAATGGGCCTCGGCCTGCTCCAGCATCGGCCGCAGCGGCGCCAGCACGGCCGCCTCGCCCGGCGTCTTGGCCGGCTTGCCGGCGCTCGGAAATACTTCTTCGGTAAATTTCTCGCGGTCGCCCTTGTACGCCACCTGGGCGGCGCCCGGCATGTACATGAACATCAGGGTTACCAGGCCGGTGTAGGTGATCATCAGGTGGAACGGCAGTGCCAGCACCGCCGTGGCATTGTGCGCGTCCAGCCAGGAGCGCTGGCCCTTGTTCGGCCGGAAGGTGAAAAAGTCCTTGAAGATGCGCCTGTGCGTAATCACGCCGCTGATGATCGACACCAGCATGAACATCGCGCAAAAGCCCACGATCCAGCGCGCCCACAGGGGTGACATGTAGTGCAGGTCGAAGTGCAGGCGGTACAGGAACTCGCCACCACGCGTGGCGCGCGGTTCGGCCAGCGCGGCGCCGCTGACCGGATCGATCAGGGCCGACTTGAGGCGCTGGCGCTTGCGCGGCGCGCCCTCGGGCGGTGGCGGCGCGGTCCACGCGATGCGCACGGCCCCGTTGCGCGCGGTCGGCAGGTTGATGAACCAGCGCGGCGCGTCCGCTGCGCGTTCCTGCAGCGCCTTGACGGCCATCCCGGCGGCGTCGACGCTGCTGGCCTTGCCGGCGGCCACCCTGTGCAGTTCCGGTTCCATCCACAAGGTGACTTCTTCCTGGTAGTAGCTGGCGGTGCCGCCGGCGAAGATCACCAGCAGGACCCAGCACGTCAACAGGCCGGACCAGGTGTGCAGCCAGGCCATCGACTGGCGAAGATTTTCTTTCATGGGACGTTCCGGTACAGAAGATAGACAATGGCGGCCATGCCGGCCGCCGGCAGCAGCAGGCCAAGCCAGGCGCGCGTGGCGCTGCGGGCGGCGAACACCCAGATCACGGCACCGGTGTAGATGGCGAACGAGGCCAGGGTGGCGACGATGACGGCGTCGGCGCGTCCGGTACCGATCACGCGCGGCAGCAGCAGCGCAAGCAGGGCGCTGGCCGCCGCCGCCAGCAGGTAGCCGCCGAGGATGGCGGCGAGCGCGCGCGAGCCGACGCCGAGCCGGTAAGCGAGAGGGGCGGGCAGGCGCATGTTACGGCGTATTGACGTTCGGTTTGGCCGCCGGCGGCGCGGCGATGGCGGCGGCGCCCACTGTCTGCACCATGCTCATGGTGGTGACGTAGGTAGCCACGTCATACGGTTTGCCGTCGCGCTGGCCGGCGGTTTTGTCGGTGTGGTGCGCTTCGAGCACGTAGGTGCCTTTCCACGGCATGGCGAAGTTGACCATGCCTTGCTCATCGCTCTGCGCTTCCCTGGCCCACCCCGATTGCGCCACCGCGCCGACCTTGGTCTTGGCCAGCGGCTTACCCTGGTAGCTCAGTTGGAACTGGCCCGCCTTGCCGGTCGGGACGATGTCGAGCGTCAGGCGCGCCTGCTGCGCGGCGCTGCCGTTGACCAGGCGCGCGGCCGGGGTCCAGATCGAGCGCACGACCGTGTCGCCGGTTTTCTTTTCAAAGGCCGGGTAGTTCGCTTCTTCGGCGATGATGCTCTGGCCAACGGTTGCGCGGGCCGACAGCACGAAGGCGCCGGCGGTCTTGTCGAGTTTCAGCGTGCGGGCGGCGCCGGCGCCGACCAGGGTGGCGCTTGGCGCGACGAATTTGTCGAGCAGGCCGGGCGAGGCTTCGCGCAGGTTGTCGCCGAATTCACCAAAATAGACGGAGGCGGTCTTGCCATCCTGTTCGATCCAGATCTGGTGCGCGTTGGCGCTGGCAAAAGCGCCGCACAGCAAGGTGGCGAGGAGGGAGCGTGCGAGCTGGTTCATGGTTTGTCCTTGTTGTGATTAGTATTGATAACGCAGGTTGGCCGACACCGAACGCGGCTCGCCGTAATAGCCGCCGTTGTAGAACCCGACCTTGCGGTAGTAGGTTTTGTCGAGCAGGTTATTGATATTCACGCCGGCCGAGAGCTGGCGCGTGATCTGGTAGCGGCCCATCAGGTTGAGCAGCGTGTACGCCGCCTGGCTGGTGCGCACCTTGCCGGCCGGGCTGGTGGCCATTACATAGATCTCGCTCTGCCAGTTCACGCCGCCGCCGATCGTCACATCGCGCCATTCGCCCGGCAGGCGCCAGGTGCTGGTCAGGCGCACCATGTCGCGCGGCTGGATCGTGTTGACCAGGACGTTCTTG
The DNA here is from genome assembly GCF_011682155.1 of Massilia sp. CCM 8734. NCBI lineage: Bacteria > Pseudomonadati > Pseudomonadota > Betaproteobacteria > Burkholderiales > Oxalobacteraceae > Massilia > Massilia sp. CCM 8734. The sequence continues at coordinate 32,044 of NZ_WHJI01000022.1, read as the reverse complement.
GCGTTGCGCGAGGTGCTGCGCGTGACGCCGGCCGCAAGCTGCCAGCCCGTCAACGGCGAGCCCGATACCTCTGCTTCGATACCACGGCTTTTGGTGCCCTTGCCGGTCGAGATGTAGGGACGGGTGCCATCCGCCAGGAACACGCCTTGGGGCACCGAGCTGTCTTCCTCGCCCAGGTTGTCCTGCTTCGCTTCGAACACGGCGACGGCGGCGTTCAGGCGGCCGCCGAAAAATTCGGCCTTCACGCCCGCTTCCACGTTGCTGCCGGTGACCGGGTCAAGGAAGTTGTTATCCTTGTCCTTGTAGTTCTGCGGCTTGAACAAGTCGCTGTAGCTGGCGTACAGCGAGGTGTTCGGGGCCAGGTCGAACACCACGCCGGCGTACGGCGTGAGCACGTCCTTCGATGCGTAGCGCCCGGTGGCGTTGACAAACCCGCCGCTGGTGTTGAAGTTGTCGGTGCGGGTCTTCCAGGTGCTCAGGCGCGCGCCGCCGATCACCTGCAGCGGATCGGCCAGGCGCAGGCGCGCCGCCAGGTAGGCGCCCGACTGCTCCGTCACCGCTGCGCTGCTCGCGCCGGTGCGCCAGCTTGTCGGTTGCGGCACCTTGCCGGTCCAGTTGCGCAAGTCCGGAATCGCCAGCGAAAACGGCAACGGATCTTCGGTGGCGACCGCAGGGCTCACGCCCTCGCGGCGCCAGCCGTTCCAGCCAGCGACCAGTTCGTGCTTGCGGCCGAACAGGGTAAAGCCGCCGGTGGCGTACAGGTCCAGGTTATCCTGTGTTTCTTCATACGGAAAAGCGCCTATCCACGCGGTCAGGCCGCTGCCGTCGCGGTTCGGATAGCCGCTGCCACCGTAGAACAGGGCGCCGTCGGAAGTCGAATCGAGCCGGTTGTACGAGACTTTCACCTTCCAGTCGTCGTTGATGCGGTGTTCGAGGTTGGCGTACACATTGCGGTAGGTGCGCTCCCAGCTGCTCCACTCGGCCGCCACGTTGAAGGAACGCGGCAGCTTGGCCGGCGTGCCGTCGCTGAAGAACAGCGGGGTGGTGCCCCAGGTCGTGCCTTTCGGCGTGTTGTGCTGGTAGTCGGCGCCGACGGTCAAGAGGCTGTCGCGGCCCAGGTCAGCCTCGACCAGCACGCCGGCGACAATTTTGCGCTCCTTGTACAGGTCCAGGTGCGAATGGCGGTTCTGCACCACGCCAATCAAGCTTGCGCGCACCGTCCCTGCTTCATTCAAGGGCGCCGAGATGTCGGCCTGCACGCGCCGCATGTCCCACGAGCCCACATTGACCGAGGACGAGCCGCTCAATTGGCGCGTCGGGCGCTTGTGCACCATGTTGATGGTGGCAGACGGATCGCCCGCGCCGGTGACCAGCCCCGTCGCGCCGCGCACCACCTCGATGCGGTCGTACAGCGCGGTGTCGAACAGGGCGCTGTTGCCCGAGCTGTAGTTGGCGGCCACGCCGTCGACCTGGAAGTTACTGATCGAAAAACCGCGCGACGAGAAGCCGGTGCGCTCGGTGTCGTTCTCCTGCACGGTGATGCCGGGTGTTTGCACCAGCACGTCGGCGATGCTGGTCAGGTTCATGTCGTCCATGCGCTGGCGCGTGATGACGGTGACCGACTGCGGCGTTTCGCGCAGCGACAAGTTAAAGCGCGTGGCGGTGCTGGCGGCGCGCGCGCCGTAAGAGGTGCTGTCGTCCGTGTCGCCGCGGATTTCGACGACGCTGACGGGAGCGTCATCAAGCGCGGCTTCAGGGGCGGCGGCATGCGCGGCGCCGGCCAGGGAAAACAGCAGCGCCGAGCGGACGGCCAGCGCGAGGGGATGTAAAGTCATGTTCATTCAGGGAAGCTTAAAAAGTGTAGCGGGCGCTCAAGGCGACGGCGCGGCGTTGGCCGTAGAAGCAGTCGCCACGGGCCAGGCAGGTCGAAATCTGGACCTTGTCGGTCAGGTTGGTGACGTTGAGCGCCACCCGCAGCGGTCCGCTGCTGTACGAGAGCATGGCGTCAAGCAGGGTGATGTCGGGCGTTTCGAGTTGATCGAGGCCGTCCATCGAGGAGCCGAGGTAGCGCACGCCGGCGCCTGCGCTAAAGCCATCCCGCTGCGCCACCGTGAAACGGTGCGTGAGCCAAGCCGACACGTTGTGCTTGGGGATTCCGCTCAGGCGCTTGCCGTTGTCGGCGCCGTTGCTGCGCGAGACGGTGGCATCGGTGTAGGCGTAGCCGGCGGTCCAGTCCCAGTCGCGGCCCAGGTTGCCTACGCTTTCCAGTTCCAGCCCGCGCACGTGTACTTCGCCGATCTGGATGCTGTTTTGCGGGTTGGCCGGGTCGCTGGTCTTGCGGTTGGTGTCGCGCAGGTCGTACACGGCCAAAGTGGTCATCAGGTTGCGGCCGGGTGGCTGCCATTTCAGGCCCGCTTCCCACTGCTCGCCGCGCTGCGGCTGGAACGCTTTGCCAGCCAGGTCCACGCCACCCAACGGCAAAAACGATTCCGCGTAGCTGACGTACGGCGACCAGCCGCCGTCGGCCAGGTACAGCAGGCCCACGCGCTTGGTGTTGGCGCTGTCGTCGGTGCGCGCGCTGGCGCGCCCTTCGACATCGTTGCTCACGCCATCGTGGCGCAGGCCGAGCACCGCTACCCATTTCGGGCCGTACTTGACCTGGTCTTGCACGTAGTAGCCGTTCTGGCGCAGCTTGGTGTCCGGCAGGTGGGCCAGCGATGCCGGCGCGGTGTAGTTGCCGTACACCGGCGCGTACACGTCGAGCGGGGCGGCCGCGCCACGGCCGCTGGCCTGGCGTGTTTCGACGCGCTGCACGTCGGCCCCGAACAGGATCGTGTGCTGCAGCGGACCGGTGGCCAGCTTGCCTTCGAACTGGGTGTCGACCATCAGCGTTTCCAGGTTGTTCAGGTTCTGGGTCAGGTCGCGGTTGATGGTGCGCTGGTCGGCGTTGAACACCGGCCGCGCCGGGCGCCCGGTCGCCGCAACGGCGGTGAAGCTGGTGTAGGCGCTGCGGTAATCGACTTCGCTTTTGGTTTTGCGCAGGGTCTGGCGCACGCTCAGGGCATCGTTGAAGCGGTGGCTGAACAGGTAGCCGAGCGCGGTCTGCTCGGTGTCGTAGGCGTCGTAGCCCGGTTCGCCGGTGAAAAGGCTGGTCGGAATCTGGCCGAATTTGGTCGGCAGCAGCGTACCTTGCCAAGGGAAGAAGCCAATCATCGAGCCGCTCTGGTCTTCCTGGCGCAGGGCCAGCAAGGTGAGCGAGGTGTTCGCATTGGGTGCCCAGGTCAGCGAGGGGGCGATCAATTTGCGGTCGTCGTCCACCATGTTCACCTGCGTGCCGCTGTTGCGGCCCACGGCGACCAGGCGCGCCAGCCAGTGGCCGTCGTTGTCCAGCACCTGGTTGATGTCGAGCGAAACCTGCTTGCGGCTGTTGCTGCCGATTTGTACCTGCACTTCGCGCTGCGAGCTTGCCATTGGCCGCTTGGAGACCAGGTTGACCACGCCGCCGATGCCGCCCTGGCCGTACAGGACCGACGACGGCCCGCGCAGCACTTCGACCCGCTCCAGGGTGTACGGGTCGGGACGGGTGGTGTTATAGCTGCCGAAGTTCGATTGCACGCCGTCCTGCAGCAAGGCCGGATTGCCGCCGCGCGAGGTGACCGCGTCGGCGCGGCTGTCGAAGTAGCTCGATACCAGGCCGGCGCTGTAGTTCAGGGTCTGGCGCAGGGTTTGCGCGCCTTGTTCCTCGAAGCGTTCGCGCGGGATCACGGTGATCGACTGCGGGGTTTCGATCAGCGGCGTATCGGTCTTGGTGCCGGCGCCGCTGCGGCGGGCGACGTAACCGTTGTCTTCCTTCTTGCCGTCGACCGTGATGACCGGCATGGCGATGGCGGCGGCATCGTCGGCGACGTCGTTGGCGAACGCCAGCGAGCCGGGAGCGGCCAATGCGGCGAATATCAGGGCCGAGCGGACCGCTGTGGCCAGGGGAAGGGGATTACAGTGCGCGGCGCCGGCGTACGCCGGGCCGAAAGGTGTGTGGTGCGCCATGGAGCCATCCTTGAGAAGAGTGCAATGGCTGGCTGAACGATCCGGCGGCTGGCTGTTGAATGAGAATTATTCTCAATTATAGCCGTTTGATTCCATTCAGGCAATGGTGCTTTATGCTAAACGGCTGAACAAGAGGGGCAAGGTCATTTCTGCGCCGGCTTCGATTTTGAGCGATATCATATCGTCGGCGCGGGTTTTACCAAGGTTGACGGCGGCAATCGGCTTGCCGGTCTCGAACGCCATGCGACAGAATCGAAAGCCCGAATAGACCACCAGCGAGGAACCGATGACCAGCAGGGCGTCGGCGTCGCTCATCCGTTCGAGCGCGTCGCGCGTCACGTCGGCGGGCACGCCGTCGCCGAAAAACACCACGTCGGGTTTGAGCGTACCGCCGCAGTGCACGCAGTACGGCAGGTGGAATTCGGCCAGCGCATCGGGTTCGAGGTGGGCGTCGCCGTCCGGCGCGGGCGTGGCCACGGCCCCGGCCAGCGCCGGATTGGCCTCGACCAGCTGCTCCTGCACGAAGGTGCGCGGAAAGCTGGCGTGGCAGTCGAGGCAAACGACCTTGTGGATGTTCCCGTGCAGTTCGAGGACATCGGCGCTGCCGGCGCGCTGGTGCAGGCCATCGACGTTCTGCGTCATCAGGGCGCCGAGTTTGCCGAGCGCTTGCAGCTGCGCCAGCGCGACGTGGCCGGCGTTCGGCGCGGCGGCGGACAAGGCCGGATAGCCGACCATGCTGCGCGCCCAGTAGCGCTTGCGCACAGCCTCCATCTTGCGGAACTCAGGCCCCTGGACCGGCGTTCTGCCGCGCCGCACGCCATCGCGGTCGCGGTAGTCGGGAATGCCCGACGCGGTGCTCATGCCGGCGCCGCTCAAGACCAGGATGCGCCGGTGCCGCTCGACGAAACCGGCAAGGGCGTCGCCGTCAGCAGTCATGCGAATGCACCACCAGTTCATCGAAGCCGGATGCGGCGTCGGGCGCGCGCGCAAAGCGGTGGCCGGGCAGCAGGGCGATCAAGATTTCGGCCGTGGTGCGGATGGTGCAGCCGGCCAGCACGTGGCCGCCCAGCACGCGCCCGGCGGCATCGGCCAGCGCCATGTGCAGGTGCGGGCCGTCCGGCGAGAGCGAGCCGGCCAGGGTGAGGATTTCGATGTCGCCTTGCAGATCTGTCGCCTCAAGCGCCCCGGCCAGGCGCAGGCGCGCGCCGCGCAGGCTGCCGATGCCCTGCAAAACGAAGCCGGCCTGCGCGCCTTGTTCGGCCAGCACGCCGGCCAGGGCCGCGCGCAAGTCCTGCCCCGGCGTGAGTCTGAGAGGAAGTGTCTTCATGAACCAGATTCTACCCGGCCTTGCGGCGCGACGAGAACACGATCCCGCCGACGATCAGCGCAAACGCGACACCGTGGTACAGGTGCGGCAGTTCGCCCAGGAACGCCGAGGACATCATGGCCGCGAACAGCGGGGTCAGATTGGTGAAGAAGGCGCCCACGCTCGGTCCGGCGCGCTGCACGCCCGCGCCCCAGCAGCGGAAGGCGATAATGGCCGGGCCGATGGCGACGTACATCAGGGCCGCGCAAACGGTCCAGCTCCAGTGGATGGCTACTGCGCCGCCGGCCCATTCGACGCCGGCGAACAGGCCCGACCACATGACGCCGTAGATCACCTGGGCCAGCAAAAAGGCGGCCCAGTCGGCGCGCACGGCGGACGGATCTTTTTGCTGCGTCAGCAGCCAGCTGTAGAAGGACCAGGCGATGGTCGCCAGGATCATGTACAGGTCGCCGGCGACGAGGCGCATGGCGGCCAGCTGGTTCCAGTCGCCCCGGCACAGCACCACCAGCACGCCGACGATCGACATGGCCGCGCCGATGACTTGCTGGCGCCCGACCTTGACGCCGAAGAACAGTGCGCCGATGGCCAGCATCCAGACCGGCATGCCGGCGGCGACCAGGGTGACGTTGATCGGGGTGGAACTTTGCAGGGCCAGGTACTGGAGCGAGTTATACAGGCCGATGCCGAGCAGGCCGAGGAGGGCGAAGCGGCGCCAGTTGGCGCGCAGGGCATCGCTGGCGAACAGGCGACGGCCCAGCGGCAGCAGGATCAGCATGGCGATCGACCAGCGCAGCAGGTTGAGCGTCATCGGCGGCACCGCCTCGCGCACCAGGCGCCCGACGATGGCGTTGCCTGCCCACAGAAGCGGGGGCAGGGTCAGCAAACCGATGGTGGAGGGGGACAGTTTTTGGTTCATGGCCGCGCCGTTCGCGGGAACGACGTTAACGGCGTGGAGGGGTGAGCACGCTCGGCAAGGCCTTCGGCAAGGTGTTCGGATAATCGCGGCTGAAATGCAGGCCACGGCTCTCGCGCCTCGTCAGCGCGCTGTTGACGATCAGCGAGGCCACATCGACCAGGTTGCGCAGTTCCAGCAAATCGTGCGTGATGCGGAAGTTGCGGTAGTACTCGTCGATTTCTTCCTTGAGCAGCGCAATGCGGTGCTGTGCGCGTTCCAGGCGCTTGGTGGTGCGCACGATGCCGACGTAATTCCACATGAAGCGGCGCAATTCGTCCCAGTTGTGGGCGATCACGACTTCCTCGTCGGCGTTGGTGACGCGGCTTTCATCCCAGGCCGGCAGGTCGCGCGTTTCGCCTTTCGGCATGGCGGCGATTTCGTGCGCGCAGGCGCGGCCGACCACCAGGCATTCGAGCAGCGAATTGCTGGCCAGGCGGTTGGCGCCGTGCAGCCCGGTGCAGGCGGTTTCGCCGACCGCGTACAGGCCCGGCACGTCGGTGCGCCCGGCCAGGTCGGTGACGATGCCACCGCAGGTGAAGTGTACTGCGGGCACCACCGGAATCGGTTCCTTGGTGATGTCGATGCCCAGCTCCAGGCAACGCGCGTAAATGGTCGGGAAGTGCTCCTTGAGGAATTCCGGCGACTGGTGGCTGATGTCGAGATTGACGTAATCGAGGCCGCGTTTTTTCATCTCGAAGTCGATGGCGCGCGCCACCACGTCGCGCGGGGCCAGTTCGCCACGCTCGTCGTACATCGGCATGAAGCGCGTGCCGGCGGCGGCGCCCGCTTCCGGCGGCAACTTGAGCAGGCCCCCTTCGCCGCGGATCGCTTCGGTGATCAGGAAGGACTTGGCGTACGGGTGATACAGGCAGGTCGGGTGGAACTGGATGAATTCCATGTTCGAGACGCGGCAGCCGGCGCGCCAGGCCATGGCGATGCCGTCGCCGGTCGCGGTGTCGGGATTGGTCGTATACAAATACACCTTGCCGGCGCCGCCGGTGGCCAGCACCGTGTGCTCGGCTTCGAAGGTCAGCACCTGGCCGGTTTTTTCATCCTGCACGTACAGGCCGTAGCAATGCGGCTGGCCGGCGCTGGCGGCGGCCGGCTTCGGCCCCAGTTTGTCGGAGGTGATCACGTCGATCGCGCAGTGCTGCTCGAACAGGCTGATATTCGGATGCGCACGCACCTTTTGCTCGAGCGTGACCTGGACCGCGTGGCCGGTGGCGTCGGCCGCGTGAATGATGCGGCGCTGGCTGTGGCCACCTTCGCGGGTCAGGTGAAAGCCCATTTCGGCGGTCGCGTCGCGCGTGAACGGCACGCCCTGGTCGATCAGCCATTCGATCGCTTCGCGCCCGTGTTCGACGATGAAGCGGGTGGCCGCTTCGTCGCACAAGCCACCGCCGGCCACCAGGGTGTCGTCGATGTGCTGGGCGTGGCTGTCGCCCGAGTCGAGCACCGCGGCGATGCCGCCCTGGGCCCAGTTGCTGGCTCCGTCGAGCAGCGCCCGCTTGGAGATGATGGCCACGGTGCGCGTTTGCGCAAGATGCAGGGCAACCGACAGACCGGCCAGTCCGCTGCCGACAATAGCGACGTCAAATTTCATGTTGAGCGAGTAATAGGTATCGAAGCATCACTATAGTCTATTTGGCTGGACCGTGTCTGGCCTTCAAGAAATGCCCGGAAATGCTTGTTTCTAGTCAATACCTCTTGTGTGTCTGTAAGCGATTATTTACCACGCCGTGTCGTCTGGCATGGAGGCAACAAGCATCGCTGGCATGGGGGAAGCGTGATCCGGATTTTCAGTCACTATGTATCCAAAATGGCGTTCGTGCTGTTGTTGCTCGAACTGTTGATGTTGCTCGCGTCGGCCAGCGTGGCCTCGGTGCTGTGGTTTTCGGACCAGCATGGCAATTTCAGGGCCGATAACCTGTACCTGTCCTCGCTGACGTTCGCGCTGGTGATCATTTTCAGCATGAGCGCGCTCGGGATGTACCAGCATAGTTCGCGCGAGGGCATCCGCACCACCTTGATCCGCATCATGCCCTCGTTTGCATTGGGCTTCGGGCTGCTTTCCGCCCTGATCGCGGTGCGCCCGGAGTTCTATTTCGGGCGCGGCATCAGCAGTGTGATTTTCGCCATCGGCGCCACCGCCGTGGTGCTCACGCGCCTGGTGGTGTTCAAGTCGGCCGAATCGGCGCTGCTCGAAGCGCGCCTGATTTTTGTCGGCAGCGGCCCGCTGGCGCGCGAATGCATGGATCTGGCGCACAGCAAGATCGGCTTTCACCAGTTCAGCGTGGTCGGCTGCGTGCCGATCGCCGGCGAAGACAGTTGCGTGCCGGCCTCGCAGCTGCTGCCGGTGGGCGAGTCGCTGCTGTCGATGGCGCGCCGCTACGAAGCGCGCGAACTGGTGGTGACGGTGACTAACCGGCGCAGCAAGGAGTTCCCGGTGCGCGAGCTGCTGGCCTGCGCGCTCGGCGGCGTGCGCGTGACCGATGCGGCCACTTTTTTCGAGCGCGAAGCGTGCCAGATCCGGCTCGATTCGCTGCAGCCGAGCTACCTCATTTTCGGCGGCGGTTTCGACCAGAGCTTCTGGCGCGCCAGCGTCAAGCGCAGCTTCGACCTGGTTGCCAGCGGCTTGATCACCCTGGTCTCGCTGCCGCTGATGCTGGTCGCCGCCGCCGCCATCGTTTTGGAAGACGACGGGCCGGTGTTCTACCAACAGGAGCGGGTCGGCAAGGATGGCGCGATCTTCAATGTGCTCAAGTTCCGCAGCATGCGCAAGAACGCCGAGGCCCCTGGCGTGCCTACCTGGGCCGCCGCCAACGATCCGCGCGTGACCCGGGTCGGTCATTACCTGCGCATGCTGCGCATCGACGAGCTGCCGCAAATGCTCAACGTCTTCAAGGGCGAGATGAGTTTCGTCGGCCCGCGCCCGGAACGCGCGTTCTTCGTCGACCAGCTGGCGCGCGATATCCCTTACTACAACGTGCGCCACAGCATCAAGCCGGGCGTGACCGGCCTGGCCCAGGTGCGCTATCAGTACGGCGCCTCGGTCGAAGACGCGATCCAGAAACTGCAGTACGACCTCTATTACGTCAAAAACAATAGCCTGTTCCTCGATCTGCTGATCCTGATCGATACGGTGCAGGTGGTTTTGCTGGGCAAGGGAAGCCGCTGAAGGCGACCCGTCTCTTACAAGGAGCTGCATCATGGGCAAAAAGAAGCTGTTGGTAGTCGAGGATGACAAGGGCCTGCAAAAGCAGCTGCGCTGGAGCTTCGACGGCTACGATGTCTTGATCGCCGAGGACCGCGAGAGCGCCCTGGCGCAGTTGCGCCGGCACCGGCCCGCTGTGGTGACGCTCGACCTGGGCCTGCCGCCCGATCCGGACGGCGCCACCGAGGGCCTGGCCACTTTGCAGGCGCTGCTGGCCGAGACGCCCGACACCAAGGTGATCGTCTTGTCGGGTAACCAGGAGCGCGCGCACGCGCTCAAGGCGATCGGGATGGGCGCCTACGACTTTCACCAGAAGCCGTTCGACCCCGACACCCTCAAGCTGGTGGTGGAGCGGGCCTACTACCTGCACGCGATGCAGGAAGAGAACCAGCGCATGCTGCAGATCGGGTCCGACTCGCCGCTGGCGCGCATCGTCACGCGCGATCCGGGCATGCTGCGCCTGTGCCGCAGCGTCGAAAAACTGGCGCCGTCGTCGGCCACGGTGATGCTGCTGGGGGACTCCGGCAGCGGCAAGGAGCTGTTTGCGCGCGGCCTGCACGACCTGTCGGCGCGCCACGACAAGCGTTTTGTCGCGATCAACTGCGCCGCGATTCCGGCCGACCTGCTAGAGAGCGAATTGTTCGGCCACGAAAAAGGCGCGTTTACCGGGGCCGGCCAGCAAACCCTCGGCAAGATCGAGATGGCGCAGGGCGGCACGTTCTTCCTGGACGAAATCGGCGACATGGCGATGGCGCTGCAAGCGAAGCTGCTGCGCTTCGTGCAGGAACGCGTGATCGAGCGCATCGGCGGGCGCAGTGAAATCGCGATCGATGCGCGCATCGTCTGCGCCACCCACCAGGACTTGCCCAAACTGGTGCGCGAGGGACGCTTTCGCGAGGATCTGTACTACCGCCTGAGCGAAGTGGTGCTGGCCATTCCGCCATTGCGCGAACGGGTCGGCGACGCCGTGCTGCTGGCGCACCATTTCAAGCACCAGGCCAGCCTGATGGAGCGGCGCAGCGTGCCGGCGTTTACCGAAGGCGCGGTGCTGGCGATCGAGCAGTATGGCTGGCCGGGTAACGTGCGCGAGCTGGAAAACTGCATCCGGCGCGCGGTGATCATGGCCGAAGGGCCGCAGATCAGCGCGCGCGACCTGGGCCTCGGCGGCGTGCCGCAGCCGGACGCCCCGGTCAACCTGCGCCAGGTGCGCGACGCCGCCGAATACAAGGTGATGGTCACCGCGCTGGCGCGCACCAACGGGTCGATCGTCAAGACGGCCGAGCTGCTCGGCGTGAGCCGCCCGACCCTGTACGACCTGATGCACCATCACGGCATCAGGATCTCGCCGTGACGTTCCCCATCCATATCACCACGACGCGATCCAGTTCGCGCTGATCTCCGCCACTTCGTCACGCCACGCACGGCTGGCGAAGGTGCGGCCGGCGCCGGCGATGGTGACGCACTTGCAGCGCAGCTCATGGCGCGCGACCAGGGCTGGCAACTGCTGCGCGGCCGGGTCGCCGCCGCCGAGGATCACCAGCGCCGCGCCGTCGAAGCCAACCAGTCCCGCCAGCACGCGCTGCGCCAGCGCGCCCGGCCCGGCTTCGGCTTCGCCCTCGCGCGGCGCGACCCGGGGATTGAGCAGCACCACGCCCGAAACGCGCTGGTCGGCCTGCGCGTAACGCAGGGCGGCCATGGCGGCGTCGCCCAGGCCCCACAGCACCAGTTCGCGCATCTCTGGCACCTGGGCGAAGAAGGCGCGGGCGGCGGCATGCATGTCCTCGCCCACGGCGTCGAGGGAGCGCGCCTCGCCCTCGCTGTCGCCCATGCCGCGGTGGTCGAAGCGCAGCACCGGGATGCCGCGCCCGGCCAGCACCCGCGCCAGCAAGGTGAAATGGCGGTGATGGCCGATGCGGTATTGCGGGCCGCTGGTGACGACCAGTACGCCGCGTGAGAGCGGGCGTTCGGGCAGGTCGAGGATGCCGATCAGGGAACTGCCCTGGCAGGTGAACTGCACTACGCGTTGTTCGGCAAACATTAGTCATCCCCCGTAAAGACTGCACTGGTGGCGGCCAGCAGGGCCGGGCACTCGGCGATGTCGTTGGGGCCCCAGAACGGCAGCCCCTCGATCGCGTGGAAGTGCAGGGTGGTCCCGCGGGCGTTCCAGCGCCGCGCGATGCGCTCGGCGCTGGCGGCCAGGCGCGCCGGCGCCGGCGAGCCGCTGGCGAACCAGTGCACCTGGCAGGGCGGCAGCGGCAGCGCGGCGGCGTCGCAGGCGTCGATGGCGCACGCCAGCGGCGCGGTCAGTTCGTAGCCGCCCACTTCGAGCATGCCGCGCATGCTCAGCTCGGCGCGCAGTTGGCCGGTGGTGCCCAGCAGGGAAGGATCGGCCGGGTCGGCGCTGCGCATGCGCGCGGCCAGGTCCTGGCGCAAAAACTGGTTGATGCAGGTACGCCCGTTAAGGAATGGCTGCCACAGGATGACGCCGTCGACCGCCATGCCGCAGGCGGCGTCCAGGGCCAGCAGGCCGCCCAGGCGCAAACCCCACAGGTGCATCGGGCCGCCGCCGGCGCGCTCGCTCAGCCAGGCGCCCGCGATGGCCAGGTCGCGCTTCCAGATGTCCCAGCGCGCCAGGCTGAGGTCGCCGCAACTATCGCCGCAGCCGAACAGGTCGATCTGCAGCACTGCGTAGCCGGCCGCCGCGAACCGGCGCGCTTGCAGGGTGGCCATGCGGCGCGCCTTGTTCAGTTCGTCCGCGAAGGGATGCACGTACAGGATCGCTCCGCGCGCGCGTACATGGGGTGCGGGCGCGTGATACAGGCTCAAACGGGTGCCGGGATCGACATCGAAAAAGAACGGGTACACGCGCGGTAGCGGCAACAGGGGCGCATTCATGGTGTTCGGATCTCCTGTACGGTCCCCGGCAGCCGGTCGGGACCCAATATTGCGGGCGCGCTGCGGTTGAAATGGTCGGTTCCCTCGCCCCTGTCGTGTCCGCGGAACCGGTTTCATTAAACACCCCGCAAATTGCGCGCCTCTTGAGCGCGCACAAGCTCAAGAGTGCCGTGCGCTTGTTTGACCCGCGTCAAGGACAGCGTGGCCGTTTTTCTCAATCATTGATTCCATTGAGAAACAATTTATGAGGAAACTATATGGCCCAGCTTGTACACGAACTGATCACCGAGGCCGCGCGCCGCACGCCGCAGGCGCTGGCCTTGCGCTATCTCGACAACAGCCTTGGGTATGCCCAGCTGGCGCGCTATATCGACGTGGCGGCGCAGGGCTTGCTGGGCTTGGGACTGGCGCGCGGCGAACGGGTCGCCGTGTTTCTCGATAAATGCGAGGAGACGGTGCTGGCCCTGTTCGGCGCGGCCGCCGCCGGGCTGGTGTTCGTGCCGGTCAATCCCTTGCTGAAACCGGCCCAGGTCGGCCATCTGCTGCGCGACTGCGGCGCCCGCGTACTGCTCACCTCACCGGGACGGCTGGCGGCGCTCGACCTGGAACTGGGCCAGTGCCCGGCGCTGCGCTGCGTGCTGCAGACCGGTCGCGAGGATGGCATGCTGCCCGGGCTGGGCGTGCTCGGCTGGGATGGCTGGATGCGGCGCGCCGCCGCCGCGCCCATGCTCCCCGCGCACCGGCGCATCGAGACCGACATCGCGGCGTTGCTGTACACCTCGGGCGAGAGCGGCGCGCCCAAGGGCGTGGTGGTGTCGCACCGCAACCTGGTGGCGGGCGCGGCCAGTGCGGCCGCCGAGCTCGGGCACACGGCGCAAGACCGCATCCTGGCGCTCTTGCCGCTCAGCCTGGCCTACGGCCTGAGCCAGTTGACCAGCGCGTTCGCGGCCGGCGCCGCCGTGGTGCTGATGAACCCGCTGTTGACGCGCGATATACCCGAGCTGGTGGCGCGCGAACGCATCACCGGTCTGGCCGCGCTGCCGCCCTTGTGGATCCAGCTGGCCGACTTGCACTGGAGCGCGCCGTGCAGCCTGCGTTACCTGACCAGTTCGGGCGGGGTGCTGCCGCGCGCGACCCTGGACGCGCTGGGCCGGGGCCTGCCGCAGGCGCGCCTGTACCAGATGTTCGGGATGACCGAGGCGTTCCGCTCGACCTGCCTGCGGCCGGAGCAGCTCGCGCTGCGCCCGGATTCGATCGGCAAGGCCATTCCCAACGCCGAAGTGCTGGTGCTGCGGCCCGACGGCCAGCCGTGCGCGCCGGGCGAGCCGGGCGAGCTGGTGCACCGCGGCCCGCTGGTGGCGCTCGGCTACTGGAACGACGCGGCGCGCACGGCCGAGCGCTTCCGCCCGCTGCCGTCGCGCGACGGGTTGCCGCTGGCCGAGCTGGCGCTGTGGTCGGGCGACACGGTGCGCACCGATGAGGAGGGGTTCTTGTACTTTATCGGGCGCAGCGACGAAACCATCAAGACCGGCGGCTACCGGGTCAGCCCGAGCGAGATCGAGGAAGTCCTGTACGCGACCGGGATGGTGGAGGAAGCGGCGGCGCTGGGGCTGGACCATCCGGTGCTGGGCCAGTCGATCGCGCTGGCGGTCACGGCGCGCTCGGGATGCCTGCTGGACCCGGCGGCGCTGCTGGCCGCCTGCCGCGCCAAACTGCCTTTCTACATGATGCCGCTGCTGGCGCAAGTGCGCGCGGCGGCCTTGCCGCGCAGTCCAGACGGCGCCTTCGACCGGCGCCTGCTGGCCGCGCAGATGGCGGGCGCGGCCTGATTGCCGGGCAGCGCCGGAGCGCGCTTTATGCGCGCGTGAACAGATTGCCGGCCATGCGCAGCAGAAAGCCGCCATTGCCCTGCTCGCAGGGTGTGAAGCGCGGCAGGGCGAACAGGTCGCTGCCGCTGCGGGCCGCGCCGCGCGCGCTGCCGACGGCCGCCTCGAAGCCCTGGGCGCGCAGCATCAGGCCGTGGCGCTGCTCGAAATCCTCGCCCGGCTTGCCGCTCGGGTAGGCGAACAGCTTTACGCGCGCCCGGATCAGCTCTTCGATGCGGCGCTGGCCCTCGGCGATTTCGGCACGCGCGGCGGCGTTCGAGAGGCTCGAGAGCACCGTGTGGTGCAAGGGATGGGCGCCGATGTCCATGCCGGCGCGGTGCAGGGCCAGCAACTGGTCGGAACTCATCATGGTCGGGGTCGGGCGGCGCGCCATCGACAGGGCGCGCGCCAGGCGCTCGGCCGGCGGCAGCAGGCGCAGCGCGGCCAGCAGCATCTCGATCACGGCGCGGCGCCGCACCGGGCAGCCGATGTCGTAACTGGCAAAGCCGCAGCGCCCGAGATTGAGGCGCTCGCCCGGCGCGTTGCGCACCACTTCGGTAACGATGTCGCTCCAGGTGCAGCCGCCGTCGAGATAGCCGGCGGCGACGAAGAACGTGGCCGGCACGCCATAGCGCTGCAACAGGGGCAGGGCGACCGAGGCGTGCTCGGCGTAGCCGTTGTCGAAGGTCAGGCAGGCGGCGCGCGCCGGCAAGGTGCCTTCGGCCAGGTGGGTGACGGCGCGCGAGAGCGGCATCAGGCGGAACCAGCGGCGCAACAGGCGCAGCTGCTGCTCGAAGCGGCGCGCGTGCAGGCACTCGGGAAACAAGGGGTCGGGCGTGGCCAGCACGCGCTGGTAAATGAGAATTGAAAGCGGAACGCGCATGGAATTTTCTTTGGTGAAACTACTTGACTTGCCTCAATGATGCGCCTGTGCCCGTCGGTACACTGAAACTCTTAAGTTGAGGCAATACTAAATCAGCGCGGGTGGCCACTTGTTGAGTATTCTCATGCCGCCCGCCTTGCTGGTCCCCGGCGACCGGCCCGTGTTGACAATGGAGGCGTGCATGCGTATCGGAATTTTGTCTTATCCCATGCTGTTCGAACGCGAAGACGGCGTCCAGCAGCAGGTCCGCGAAACCATCCGTGCGCTGGTGCGGCTGGGGGCGCAGGAGGGGTCCGGAATCGCGGTGGAACTGGTCAATCCCTACGCCAGCCGACTCGAGGAGTTCGACCTGATCCACGTGTTCTCGGCCACCCACGGCAATCAGCGCTTGGTGGAAGCAGCCGTGGAGCAAGGCGTGCCGGTGGTGCTGACCCCGCTGATCGCGCCGGGCTGGAACCGCGCCAGCGGCACCAGCGCGCGCGCCGCCGACCATCGGCTGGGCAACCTGACCTCGTGGAATGTGCAGTCCGGTTACGCGCAGACCCGGCGCGCCTTGCAGCAGGCCAGCCTGATCGTGGCGCTCGGCGAAGCCGAGCAGCAAGCCATCGGCGCCGGTTTCCTGATCGACAGCGAGCGGGTGCGGGTGCTGCCGAACGGCGTCAACCCGGCCTTGCTGGCGGCCGATGGCGAGCTGTTTCGCAAACGCACCGGCATGCTCGGGCCGTTTGCGCTGATGGCCGGCCCGATTTCGCCCTACCAGAACCAGCTGGCGATGGCGCAGGCCATGGCGGCGCTGTCGCTGCCGCTGGTGCTGGCGGGCGAGGCCGGCGAACGCGACCAGGACTATCTGCGCGCGCTGCGCACGGTGCGCGGCCTGACTTGCCTGGGCGCGCTGCGCCAGGATGAAGCGATGCTGGCCAGTACCTACGCGGCGGCGCTGTGCATCGCGCCGGGCGACGGCCAGGGAACGGCGCTGGCGCTGCGCGAGGCGCTGGCGGCCGGCTGCCCGATGCTGATCGCGCGCGACTCGCCCTTGAGCCTGGCCGGGGCCGGGTTCGCGCTGGCGCGGGTGGACTGGAACGATACCGACGCCCAGCAGCGCGCGGTGCTGCGCCTGCTGGTGTCGCCGCCGCCGCGCGAACAGGTGCGCGCGCTGGTGCGCGGCGACAGCTGGGAGCGGGTGGCGCGGCAACTGGCGGCCTGTTACGCGCAACTGCACGAGGCGCGCCAGGGCGCGCTGGCCTGTCCGTGACGCCTGCTACATGCACATGACGCAGACTACGCGTGCGCGGCCGGCCCAGGGCAACCGCCATCCGGGTGCGCCAGCGCATCGTACACGCGCAGATAGCCGCGCGCCATTTCGGGCAGGCTGTGCCTGGCGATGACCTGGCCACGCGCGCGCATGCCGTGGCGCGCCGCCATGTCCGGGATACGGCAGTAATCGGCGATGGCGGCGGCCATCAGGTCGGGCGCACGGGGCGGCACCAGGATACCGGTAAAACCGGGATGCACCAGCACCGGATTGCCGCCGACGGCGGTGGCCACCACCGGCAGCCCGGTCGCCATGGCTTCGAGGATGGTGTTGGAACTGCCTTCGGCCAGCGACGGCAGCACGAACAGGTCCATGGCGCGCAGCAGCTGGGCGATGTCGGTGCGCTCGCCCGGCAGCCAGGCGCGGTGGGCGGCGCCGGCGCGCGTGAGGGTGTCGAGACAGGCGGCGCGTTGCGGGCCGTCGCCCACGATCAAGAGGCGCATGCGCTGGTGGGCCGGATGGGGCGAGGCGATCAGGCGCAGGAAGGCTTCGACCAGGGTGGCGTAATCCTTGATTTCCTCCATGCGCCCGACGCTGCCGATGACGAAGGCGTTATCCTGCATGAAGCCGGCCGGGCCGATCGCCGCCGGCGGGCCGAGGCGCGGGTGGAACTGGATGCTGTCGACCCCGTTGGAAATCTGCGACACTTTTTCGGGCTCGGCGCCGACGCTGTCGATCAGCCAATGCTCGAGGTCGGCGCTGACGGCGATGAAGTGGCCGATCAGCGGACGCAGCAGGCGGCGCAGCAGCTTGTATTTCAGGCGTTTGCCGTACAGGTCGCTCATATCGCGGCCATGCTCGCCGTGCACGCGCAGCTTGACGCCGGCCAGGGCCGCCACCAGCTGGCCTTCGATGCCGCACAGGTTGCGCGTGTGGATCAAGTCCGGCTGCAGCGCGCGCAGGGCGCGGAACAGGCGCAGGTAATGGCCCCAGTCCTTGCCTTCGCGCTTATTCAGGCTGATGATCTCGACGCCGCGCTGCTTGATGTGCGCGTGGTACTCCGAATAATCCTTGAGGCAGACGATGGCATGCCGATAGCGTTCGGGCGGCATGTGTTTGATCAGGTTGATCAGGCCGTTTTCGAGGCCGCCGATGTCGAGCTGGTGGATCAGATGCACCACGAGGCGCGGCGGTTCAAGGGAAGTAGTCATGGTCGACTCCAAAGGTTAATCGGGCGAACGGGAACAAACAGGATGGCGCGGATAGCGCCGCCCTCAACTACACATCGGTGTCCACATCGGTGTCAGGTCTGACATTCAGACACGAACTCAACTGCAAACCGTGGTGTCAGGTCTGACACCAGCTTGTTGTTTGGCATCGGCTAGTCGTAGTAGCCGTGGTAGTCGCCGCCGTTGAAGGCGCGCGCCTTGTTGCAGATCAGGTCGACGTGGGCGCAGTTGTCGAGCCGTAGCAGCGCTTCCTTGACTTCGCGCTGGGTCGTCGTCTCGGACTCGACCACCATCACCACCTGGCCCATCTGCGCCGCCAGCACCGCCGCTTCGGTGGTCAGCAGCAAGGGCGGCGAGTCGAAAATCACGATCCGGTCCGGGTAGCGGTTGGCAATTTCCGAGAGCAGCTTGCTCATCGCGTGGCTGGCCAGCAGTTCGGTGGCGTGCTTGTTGTTGCGCCCCGCCGGCAACAGGCTCAGGGTCGGGATATTGGTCTTGAGGATCACGTCCGACAGGCTCAGGTCGCCATTGAGCAAGATATCCATCAATCCCAGCCCCGGCGCCAGACCGAGCGTGCGCAGCACCGAGGGACGGGCGACGTCGGCGTCGACCAGCAGCACGGTGTGGTCTTTTTCCATGGCGATGCTCATCGCCAGGTTGATCGCACAGTAGGTCTTGCCTTCGCCGGGCAGGGCGCTGGTGACGACGATCAGGTTGCCGTGCCGCACCCCGCCGGACACCGCCGCGCGCGCATTGCGCAGCAGCGGGCGCTTGATGATGCGAAAATCTTCAGCCACGCTGGTGCGCCCGCCGTCGTGGGTCACCATGCCCATCTGCTGCAGGCGCGCCAGGTTGATGTCGACTTCGCGCAACTGCTCGGCGTTGTGGGCGCCGGCGGGCGCGTCGGGGCCGTGCGGCGCAGCGGCCGGAATAGGGGAACTGTCCACGTTGTACTCCCTGGGGCTTAGCCCGTGAGAAATCCGGATGCCATGATCGCGCCGTACAGGCCGAGCAAGGCGGTGAAGGCCGCGCCGAGCAGGTATTGCCCCCGGCGCAGCTTGGTGCGTTCGGCATCGTTCCAGGTCATCGATACCGTACCGAGCACGTTCAGTCCGGTGATCTCGCGCAGCGCGCTGGGGCTGACGAAGGTCGGACGGACCTGGCTGATCAGGAGCGCCGCGCCCATCCCGGCGCACAGGGCGATCAAGAGCACGCCGGTGTGGAACAGGCGCCGGTTGGGGCCGACCGGCGAGATCGGCATGGTGGGCGGATCGATGATGCGGAACGTCATCATCTCGGTCGAGGAGCTCAGGTCGCCCGAGAGCCTGGCCGACTCGCGCCGCGCGATCAGCTTTTCGTAGTTGTCCTTGTTGATTTCATAATCGCGGTTGAGCTGGGCCAGTTGCGATTCGACTTCCGGCACGGCATTGCTCTGTTCGCGCAGGCGCTCGTGGCGCACGCTGTATTCGTGCACCCGCACGCGCATCGCCGCCACCTTGGCGTCGGCCTCGGTCAGGGCTACCTTGAGCTGCTGCAGCATGGGGCTGTAAAAGCGGCCGGGGTCGCCATCGCGCTGGGCCAGCTTGCTTTCCTCGATCTTGCGCGCTTCGAGCTGGGCCAGCAGGCGGCGCGCGCTGACCACGTCCGGGTGCAGGTCGGTGTATTGCAGGCGCAGGGTGTCGAGGTTCTTGTTGATGGCGGCGATGCGGGCGTCGATATCGGGATTGACGATGGCGCGCGGGCGCGGATCGGCCCCGGCCGGCAGCGGGTCGCCATTGATGCGCGCCTGGATCGCAATGCGCGCCTGCTCGGCTTCGAGCAGGTCGATGCGCGCGGTGCTGAGGGCATCGCTGGCGATGGCCAGTTGGGCGCTGTAATCGACGCCCTGGCGCGGCAGCAGCGCGCTGTTGCGCAGCTTGAATTCCTTGACCGTGTTTTCGGCCGCCACCAGGCGCTGCTCGTAGTTTTTGATCTGGTCGTCGATGAAACGGATGGCGTGCTGGGAATCGGCCTTCTTGCCCTTGAAGCTGCCTTCCAAAAAGATGGTCAGCAAGGCTTGCACCACGTCGTGCACCTGCTTGGGATTGTCGCCGCCGTAGGTGATCGAATAGATATCGTTGGTGGTGGTGCCGGAAATTTTCAGGCGCGCAGCCAGTTCGTCGATCTGGTGTTCGCGCTGGCGCGGCGTGGTGGCGTCCACATCAAGGTCGACCATGCGCAAGACGCGCTCCAGGTTCGGCCGGCTGAGCAGGGTGCGGCTCATGATCGATACCTGTTGCTGCACGTTCGGCATGCTGGTCATGCTGGCCATGAGCGGCTTGAGGATGCTCTGGGTATCGACAAACACGCGGGCCGAGCTCTGGTAGTCGTTCGGCAGGCGCAGCACCACCACCCAGCCCAGCGATGCCACGACCCACACGGTGCCGATGGCGAGCCAGCGATATTTCCAGATGCCTCTTACATGCAGCAGCAACTGGCTGATGAAGTCCTCCATATCGTGTGGGTCTCCGTAAGTCGGGCGGCGATGGGAAGCGACACTGCCAGCTTCACTACTCGTTCGATTATATGTCCGTGGAAACTGTAAGTTTCCGCTGATCACGGGCGCGTTGATTCGCGTCAAGCGTAAAAAGAGCATGCGCGCGCAGCCTGCTCCTGCCAAAAAAATTGCCCGGTCAGGCGCGCTCCTGACCGGAAAAATGCCGGCTGACAGCGAGCCGTGCATCAGGGCCCGGCGGGGCGGTCCGACACCCGCATCCCCAGCCGGCGCCGACCGCGCAGCACCGGCCGCGGGCCCTGGAATGGCCGCAAACAGCGTGGCCACCTTGTTCTTCTTGTCTGCATGGCCGTCCTACTTGCGGCGTCGCGCCATCAGCGACATCCCCAGCAGGCCGAGGCCGAAGAGCGCCAGGCTGCCCGGTTCCGGCACCGCCGACTTCTGCATGGCGTTGGCAAACGTGCCCTGGTTGATGGTCAACATATACGTATCGTTGGCGTTGAGCTGGAGCGACTTGGCCGAAAAGTTCAGCCAGCCCGGGTCGAAGGTGGAAGTGCCAAAGGCATGGCCATTGCGGCTTGACAAGCTCTCGCCGTTGAGTTTGCCGGGCGAGTAGTCGAGCATGAGTTGGCCGGTTTCCACATTCTTGATATTCACGCTCCATGCCAGGCGGGCGATGGCGTTGGTCCCGCTCCCGCTGCCGCTGCTGGCGTAGGCCTGCGTCATCGGCCTGGCGTCGAAGGAGATGGACATGGTCTCGCTCGTGCCGAGAGTGAATTTGAATAAGGCCAAGGTACCGACGTCGGACTCGCCGCCGGCCTTGCCGTCGCTGCCCAGGGAAGCGTCGGCGCGCGTATCGACCCGGGCCCCGGCCTGTTGCGAACCGATGGTCATGGCGCTGCCGGTCATGTTCTGGTCGGCATAGCCGAAGGTGCCGGGCAGGCTTGGCAGTCCGGAAAAGTGGGCAAAGTCGTTTTCGGCGCGCGGAGCCGTCGGCAGGCCGACGAACTGGTGCGCCACGTCGGGCGTGCTGCCGTCGAGCGTAGCGGTGGAGCTCACGCCGTTGAGAGACGCGGTGGCGCGGGCGCTGACGCTGTCGATGAGCGTGGTGAAATCTGTCGATTTGAAGGCGTCACCGCTGGAATGAAGCAGGCGGAAATTGTCGATCAGGAGGACGGACTGGGCGAATGCATCGGCGCGCGCGCCGTTCATTGCGGCCAGGCAGAGACCGGCAATCGCCGCATGTTTCATCAGGGATGTCGGGACTAGTTTCATAATTGACTCTCCGGTGGGATCAGGTGGGGAAGCGTCGACAGCTTGCGGCGCCGCCGTGCCAACCATCTATGCAGCAAGCGTGCCAGCTCACTTTTTCCTTTGTTATCAATGGCTTGTGGAATATGGCTGAGCAGTTCCCCGTGTTTCCCGCCGGGATGGAAAATTTCCCGACTGCCCATGTTTGTTGCAGAACAATGTGTGGGCGCACAGCGTGAACTTCCTTACTGATGGCCCTGTCTGACCTACACAACTTTGCGCGCGGACCGGCAGGCGGACCGTGCGATCACGTGGAAGGAAGAGAGCCATGTTTCAAGACGATCTACCGATTGCAACCTTCGAGATGCCGGCGGGCTTACGCGCGCCGGAACCGAGCGAGGCGCCGCCGGCGGTGCCCGATACCGGGCAACAGCTACAGGTTTTCCATATCCGCCTGGCCAATTCGGCCGGACGGCGCGAGGCTGCCAGCCTCCTGATCCGGAAGATGTACGGCTGGCGCGGCTATGCGTTCGAGCCCAGCCTGCAGCACGATCCGAACAAGGTGACGCTGTATGCCGAGACCGGTGGGGTACTGGTTGGCACCATGAGCTTGTGCCTCGACAGCGCATTCGGGCTGCCGGCCGATGACAATTTTCGCGACAAGCTCGATGCGCTGCGCAGCCAGGGCCGGCGCTTGTGCGAGCCGTCGCGCCTGGCGATCGACAAGGGCGTCACCAAGCGCGTCTTCGCCGCGCTGATCCATATTTCGTATTTGTATTCGCACAAGCTGCACGGATTCAGCGATTACGTGATCGAAGTCAATCCCCGCCACGTGATGTTCTATAAGCGCATGCTCGGTTTCAGCGACTTCGGCGAAGAGCGTCCGTGCAGCCGGGTCGGGGCCCCGGCGGTTCTGCTGCGCCTGCCGCTGGAAGAAATGGGAGTGCAAATCCGCAAATGGGGCGGGCTGATGGAGCAGCATGGCGACGAGCGCTCTTTCTACCCATATTTTTTCCCGGTGTGGGACGAAGCAGGCATCACCGCGCGCCTGAACGGCGGGCATCACTGAGACGGGGGCGCGATGCACATTTTCGATGAGCAAAAATTCCGACAAACCGGGCCGGATGGGGCCACGGCCGGGCAAGACCGGGTGCTGGCGGCGCTGCGCGCGATCGTCGGAGCGGACCATGCGAGCGCCGAGCTCGACGCGCTCAGGCGCTACAGTTGCAGCACCGCCGCGGGCGCCCCCCCGCCGCGGGGGGGGGGGGCGCCCGCCACCCAGGCCGAGGTGGTGGCCGTGGTGCGGCTGGGAGCGGAGCTAGGCTTGCCGCTGTATCCGCTCAGTACCGGGCGCAACTGGGGCTATGGCGACGCCTGCGCGGTGGGCGAGGCGCAACTGATCGTCGACCTGGGCCGGATGAACCGGATCGTCACCGTCGACGCCGAACTCGGCTACGCCGTGATCGAGCCTGGCGTGACCCAGCAGCAGTTGTCGGATTATTTACAGGCCGAAAAACTGGACTGGTGGATCGATTGCACCGGCGCCGGTCCCGATACCAGCTTCATGGGCAACATCCTGGAACGGGGTTTCGGTCACTCGCCGTACGGCAACCGGCTGCAGCACGTTTCCGGCATGCGTGTCGTGCTGGCCAGCGGCGCCGTGCTCGACACCGGCTTCGGCCACTATCCGGGCGCGCGCGCGACCCACCTGTTTCCCTACGGCGTGGGACCGTTCATCGATGGCATGTTCACCCAGTCGAACTTCGGCATCGTCACGCGGATCGGCATCTGGCTGGTGCCCGCCGCCGCATGCGTGAACCATTTTCTGTGCACGGTGTCTGATCATGTGGATATTGCGGCGGTGGTCGATGCGCTGCGGCCGTTGCGCATGAACGGTACCTTGCGCAGCATTGTCCATATTGGCAATGACTTGCGCGTGATTTCCGGCGGGCGCGTGTTTCCGCGTTCGCTGGCGCCCGACCAATCCTGTCTGCCGCCGGCGGTGCGTGGCGCCATGCGCGAGGCGGCGGCGGTTGGCGCCTGGACCGTATCGGGCGCGCTGTATGGCAGCGCCGCGCAGGTGGCGGCGGCGCGCGCGGCGATCACAAAGGCCTTGCGCGGCACGCGCGCGCAGACCGCGTTCTTGAGCGAGCGCAAGCTACGCTGGGGAGGCGTGTTGGCGCGTGTGCTGGGTTCGTCGCGGGCCGGACAGCGCCTGCGCGCGCAGCTTGGGCTGGGCGAAGCGCTGTTCGCGATGAACCGGGGCAAGCCGAACGGGCGCTTTCTCGCGGGTGCCTACTGGCGACGGCGCGCGGCGTTGCCGGCTGGCTTTCCGCTGCGGGCCGATCCGGCGCAGGACAACTGCGGCATGCTGTGGATCTCGCCGGTGCTGCCGATGCGCGGCGCCGACGTGCTGGAGTTGCATGCGCTGGTCGAACCGCTGTTCGCCGCGCACGGTTTCGATTTGTTTGTGACATTTAGCATGATCAACGAACGCGCGCTGGGTGCGGTGCTGACAATTGCCTATGACAAGGAGGATGCGGATGAAGTGATACGTGCAAAAAAGTGCTATCGGGCGGTCTTCGACAGCGTGATGAACGCCGGCTATATTCCTTATCGGGTCGGCAATCAGTCGATGGGGCAACTCGATCCGCATGGCGATGTGTATTGGGAGACAGTGGCGCGAATCAAGAAGGCGCTCGACCCGGACGGAATCATCGCGCCGGGACGGTACGAGCCGGGACGGACGTAAGGCTTGTGCCGCCGCCGGTCAGCAGAGGCCGGCGGCGTGGCATGGCGGCAATGCCGTCGGCGTCGTGCGACGGCAGTCGACGGCGGGGCGTGGTGTAGCGGCACTGCCGCGCGGCGGCGAGCGTTGGCGGTCGACGCGCATCCCTGGGCGTCCCGGCGTGGCTGTTGCAGGCGGGCCTGCCAGCCGTAGCGGACGGGCCAGGTTCCGGGCCGGTTCGCTTACCGACGGCACCGGCCTGCAAGGTATGCAGCATGGCGCCGCACTACAAGGTGCGCAGCAAGGCGCCGCACTACAAGGTGCGCAGCAAGGCGCCGACCTACAAGGTACGCAGCAGGGCGGTGGCCTCTTCATGATGGGCGGAGCGTTGCGGCTGCGCGAGCAGGCGTTCGAGCTCGCGGCGCGCGGCCCGTTTGTCGCCCGAACGCGCCAGCGCCGTACCCAAGTGGAAGTGGATATTGCCGGCGGCCGGCGCCAAGGCATTGGCTTTGCGCAGCAGGGGCACGGCGCGCGCCAGGTTGCCGCGCTCGACGTCAATCCAGCCGAGCGTGTCGAGCACGGCCGGATTGCCGGGCGCCAGCGCATGCGCGCGCTCGGCGAACGCTTGTGCGCGCGCATCGCCGCTCTGCTGGCAGGCCCACGCGATGTCGTTGAGCGCGATGATGTTGTCCGGATCGGCCTTGAGGATGGCTTCCAGTTGTCCGATGGCGCCCTTGTGATCGTTCGCGACCAGCTTGCTGCTGGCGTAGTAAAGGCGCGCTGGCACGTCGGCCGGATGCTCCTTGAACCACTGGACCATGCGCGCATCGGCCTCCGCCGCGCGGCCGAGCTTGTTCAGGGCGCCGTGCATCTGGATCAGCAAGGCGCCGTCGGCCTTGCGGACAAAGGCGCGCTCCCATGCGGCGAGCGCGGCCGTGTATTGTCCCTGGGCGGCATGCACGTCACCTTCGAGCTTGTGTCCGTTTGCGGAATCCGGTTTGCGTTGCTGCGCGTCGAGCGCAACGGCGCGCGCGTCGGCAAATTTTTGTTGCCTGAGCAGGAGGTTGATCAAGGTGATCTGCGCGTCGAACGAGGTCGGTTCGATGGCAAGCGACTGGCGCAGCAGCGCGAGCGCGGCACTGTCGTCTTGCTTCTCCACGTGCAAATTAGCCATCCGTAACAGGGGCGTGGGTGAGGTCGGAACCAGGGCCGCCAGGCGCCCGTAGGCTTCGATGGCCGCAGTCAGGTCGTTGTTGAGCACGTATATCCGGGCGAGCGTCTCGGCAGCTTGCGGGTTGGCGGGATTGGCGCTCTGGAGAGTGCGTGCGAGCCGCAGGGCTTTGTCCTTGCTGCCGGCGCGGGCGTACATGTCGGCAAGGCGCAGCGCCAGCGGCAGGGCCTCGGGTTCGATATTGCGCGCGCGTTCCAGCCACGCGACGGCGTCGCCCGGTTTCCCTTCACGTTGCGCGAGGCCGGCCAGCGCTTCGAGCAGGGCGCCGTTGCGCGGCGCCTTTTGCAGCGCCGCTTCGTAGCGCTTGCGGGCGTCGGCCGGCTTGCCTTCGATCAGATCGAGTTGGGCCAGGTTCGCCAGCGCGGGCAGGTACAGCGGTTCGAGCGCCAGCGCTTTGTCGAAACTGGCGCGTGCCAGGCCGGCGTCGCGCTGCGCCAGGTAAATGCCGCCCTTCAAGTTCTGGACCAGGGGATTGTCACCGCGCCGCTCCATTTCCAGGATGGTGGCGAGCGCCTTGTCGGTGTTGTTGGCCCGCAGATGGGTCATCACCAGCAGTACGCCGGTGCTGGGCGCGCCACCGTCGAGCGCGGCAGCGCGCTCCAGTTCGGCCGCCGCACGCCCGGTGTCGCCGCTGCCCAGGCGACTTAGTGCCAGCGAGGTGTGCAGCGAGGTGGCTTTCGGATCGAGCGCGAGGGCCTGTTCGAAGAAGCCGGTGGCGGGTCCGAACTTGTGCGCGCGCAAGTTCGCTTCGCCGGCCAGGGTCAGCAGTTCGACATCGGCGGGGTATTTCTCGAGCAAGGGCGTGAGCAGGTCGAGCGCTGCCTGGGGGGCATTCGCGCGCACGTGCAAGGCACTCATCAGTTTGGTGGCGTACACATCGCCCGGATAGGCGGTGAGAAATTTCAGCAAATGTCCCTCGGCCTGTCCGGTCGCCCCCAGGCCCGATTGCACCGCGCCGGCGAGCAAGATGGCGGGATAGTAGTCGGGCGCAACGCGCAGCACTTGTTGCAGCGATGCCAGGGAGGCATTCAGCTTGTGCTCGCGGAAGTCGGCCATGGCCTCGGCGTACACCACCGGCAGCGACGCGCCGGCCAGTTTGCGCGCGGCGGCGATCGATTGACGCGCCGGTCCGAATTGGCCGGCGTCGAGGTGCAGGTTTGCCACATCCAGCAACGCTTGGACGTTATAGGGTTGCAAGGCGAGGATGCGCTGGTGCGCGGCCAGCGCCTCTGCCGGCTTGCCGGCTGCGCGCTGCAAATCGGCATGAAAACGCAGGCAATCGACGTTGTCTGGATGGGCGGCCAGTGCGCGCTTGATCAGCGTGGCTGCCTCGGCGTCTTGCTTGCCTGCCAGTGCCATGCGCGCCATGCCGAGCAGGGCGTCGGGCAAGTCCGGTTGCAGGCTGAGCGCTTGCGCAAACAGCGCGCCGGCCTGGGCGCTGTCGCCGCTGCCGAGCAGGGCGTTCGCGCGCAAGGCCAGGAGGGCGGGAGGCTCGGCCGGCGCGGCGGTGGGGCCGATCTCGGCCAGCAGACGTTCATGCTGGCCCTGCATTAACATGGCCCGGCCCAGCAGGAGTTGCAGACCGGGCGCGTTTGCGCCCAGTTCGCGTGCGCGCCGCAATTCCTTCTCGGCCGAGGGCGCATCGCCTTGCTCCAGATACACCTCGCCGAGCAAAAGGCGGGCAGTGCGGTCGGCGCCATTCTTTTGGATCGCATTCTTCAGCACGATCACCGCCGTCCGTAAATCGCCCTTGGTGCGATGTTGCCTGGCCTCGGCCACCAAGGCTGCGGGGTCGCTCGGCTTGCATCCTCCGAGCACGGCTGCCAACAGAAGGGCAAAGGCGATGGCGATGACGGCAAGCGGACGCGGCCAGCGGGAAATGGAATGGGACATGGGCTTCTCCTGACGGGCCAGCGTGCTGGCATCCTGCCTAGGGTAGGGAGTCGGCGCGGCAAGTCATTGTGTTGCGTCAATATTTTACGTTTGCGCAAACGGCGGCCTGATCGGCATGAAGTTGCTCAAAATCAAAAGTTAACAAGCGCTGCTCCGTAGAATTTCCTGAGACGCTCTCGTGTGGTCGCCGGGGGGCGTCGGCTTCTCCGGCGATGTGAAGTACCGCTGTTGCCGGCCTGCTGGACGCCGGTTTCCCTTTCATTGGCGCCTCGTCGGTCCTGGCCGACGCGTTGCCGCAGTATGTGCAGGTGCGCCGCTGGTGCAGTCCGCCCTGCCTGGAGATATTGATGCTGAGCACCCCCGAAAATAGCCCTTACCAGCAGGTCCTGTCGGGCTTGCGCCAGACGCGCCATCATTGGCTCATCACCGGCGTGGCCGGTTTTGTTGGGTCGAATTTGCTGGAAACCTTGCTCAAGCTCGGCCAGCGCGTAACCGGCCTGGACAACCTGATGACTGGTTATCGCGCCAACCTGGCGCAAGTGCGCGCCGTCGTGCCTGCCTCGGCCTGGGAGAATTTCCACTTTATCGAGGGCGATATCCGCTGCCTGGACAGTTGCCGGCGCGCCTGCCAGGACGTCGATTTTGTGCTCCACCAGGCTGCGCTGGGCTCGGTCGGCCGCTCGATTGCCGACCCCATCCTCACCAGCGACGTCAACCTGATTGGCTTCCTGAACGTGCTGGTGGCCGCGCGCGACGCCAGGGTGCGGCGCGTCGTGTATGCAGCCTCAAGTGCGACCTACGGCGACCATCCCGACTTGCCCAAGGTGGAAGAACACATCGGGCGGCCGCTCTCGCCGTACGCACTCACCAAGCACGTCAATGAAGTGTATGCCGACATGTTTGCGCGCTGCTACGCGCTTGACGCCATTGGTTTACGCTACTTTAATGTGTTCGGTCCGCGCCAGGACCCGCGCGGCGAGTACGCGGCCGTGATTCCCCAGTGGTTTTACGCCATGATCCACAACCGGCCGCTACGCATCAATGGCGATGGCGACAGCAGTCGCGACTTTTGCTTTGTCGATAACGTGGTGCAGGCCAATTTGCTGGCGAGCCTGGTCGACGATCCGGCGGCCGTCAACCAGGTCTACAACGTGGCGGTGAACGCGCGCACCAGCCTGAACGAACTGTACGGGATGATGCACGCGCTGCTGGCCGGACGCTTCGCCCACCTGGAAGATTACCAGCCGGAGTACGGCGAATTCCGGGTGGGCGATGTGCGGCATTCGCAGGCTGATATTTCCAAGGCAGGTCGCCTGCTTGGGTATCAGCCCACGCACCGCCTGGAACAGGGCTTGCGGGAAGCGCTGGACTGGTACGTGGCGCATCTGGGCACGTCGCGCTCGTAGTTGGCGCGCACAGTTGCAGTGTGCGGCATGGCGGCGGCGCGTTGACTGTCACGATGTGCGCGCCGGCAGTACGCGCACGATGCCGCGAAAGTCGACAGTGCGCAAGGTCAGCGGGCGGCGCCACACCCGTCCCACGTAATCCATCACTTTTTCGGCCTGCGGCAAGTCGAGCCCGCGGCCGTCGCGCAGGTAGTCGTGCTGCAGCGTGAGCGCGCCGTCGGCGCCGACCTGTGCGGCCGCGATGCAGGGGGCGCCGAAATTGAACTTGGGCGCCAGGATCGCTTCGCGGACCTGATGGATGTCGCGGCTGGCAATTTTGGCGTCGCCGTCCTGGCGCGCCTCGTACACAAACAGCGCGAGTTTGTCCGCCAGTTCCTGGTCCAGGTAGTTGCGCACGAAACCGAAATCGTCTTCTTCGCGGCAGATCTGGCGCGCCCGCTCCAGCCCGTGTTTGTCGATGATGTGCTCCCACAGTGAAAAGCCGAGGTGGTAGGGGTTGAGCGACAGGGCCAGCTGCTGGCCGCTGGCAAACGGGCGCACCACGTCCGAATGCGACTTGACCGCCGACACATACAGCTCATGCGGCAAAAAGGTGGCTTCGCGCAGCAAGCGCGCGTGCCAGTACGAGGCCCAGCCTTCGTTCATGATCTGGCAGGCGTGGATGGGATGAAAATAGTAGGCTTCTTCGCGCACGGCCAGGAAGACGTCGCGCTCCCAGTCTTCCAGGTCGGGCGCGTACTGGGCGATGAACCACAGCAGGTCGTATTCGGGCTGGGGCGGCAGCGGCGCGCGTTGCGGCGCATGGTTGCGCGGCGGCTCGGCGTGCTCGCCGGGCAGGCGCGCGAAACGGTCGCGGAACTGATCGGGCGCAGGGCCGGCGCGCGGCGCCACGAATTCGGGATAGCGTGGCCGGTGCAAGGGCTGGTTGATGTCGATATGCGTTTCGAGCGCCAGCGCGGCATCGAGCACCGCTTCGACCCGCGCCTGCCCGTGCGCGGCAAGCGCGCGTTCGAGCCGGTGCGCGCGGGCGGCGCTCTGTTCGAGAATATGGCTGCCGGCCATGGCCATGAAGCGTGCAAACAACTGATTGTTCTTGGCAAAATCGGCGTGGCCGAGCACGTGGGCGGTCACCAGGGTGTTTTCCGCCAGCGAATTTTGCTCAAGCATGAAGGCGTGGCACGGGTCGCCCGGGAACATGACTTCGAAGATTTTCGAGTGCCCCATGTGCTGGCGCACCAGTTGGTGGATGTAGCGCACGCCGAAGGACCAGTGCCGCATGCGCACCGGTAATCCGTACACGGCGATCTCGACCATGAAGTTGCTTGGGACGAGGTCGAAGTTGACCGGATAGAAATCCATGCCCAGGTCGAGCGCCAGCGCTTCCAGGCGGGCCGTGTAGTCGGCCAGGACGGCAGCCGGCGTGTTCATCGGGCCGCCTGCGCCGACGCGTGCGCGCCTTCGCTGGTGAAGAACTTGCGCAGCGCGCTCCAGACATCGTCCGGCGTGCGCAGCACCGTGCTGCCGATGGGGACGCCACGCCGCTCCAGCTCGCTGCACAGGCGTCGCGTTTCAGTCTCCAGCGCGCGCGGCACGCCGGGCAAGGTTTCGATATAGCCGGTGTAATTCAACAGTTTGCCCAGTTCGGTCAGCGCCGCGCTGGCGGCGGCGCGGTCTTCGGAAAAGTTTTCACCGTCCGAGGCGTAAAACATGTACAGATTGTGTTGCGCAGGGTCGAGCTCGGTGCGAATCAGGTCGAGCACCAGCCGGAATGCGCTCGACGCGATGGTGCCGCCCATGCCCGACACCTGGAAAAACTCGCGCTCCGAGAACTCCCAGGCGTGGGTGGTGTGGGCGATAAAGCGCGTATCCACCCTGGCGTACTGGCGCCGGATGCCTTGCAGCGCGAAGAAAAAGAAGGACTTGGCCAGCTTGCGTTCGACCCGGCTCATGCTGGCCGACACGTCGAGCACGAACAACATGGTCGCGCTGGTGCTCGGGCGCGGGCGCGCCACCAGTTGCCGGAAGCGCAGGTCGTCGTTGGTGAATGGCAAGGCGTCGGCTTGCACGGCGCGCCGCTTGATCGCCTCCTTGACGGTGCGGCGCCGGTCCAGGCGCGAGCGGGCGCCGCGCTTGTCCCAGCCTTCGCGCACCAGTTCCACCTCGTCGATGCGGGCGCTGTTCCTCGGTGTGAGCTCAGGCAGCTTGAGTTCTTCCCACACCCAGTCCATGACCTCGTCGATCGACAGTTCGAGCAGCAAGGTCACGTCGCCATTGTCGTTGCCGCCACCGTCCTGGGCGTCGCCGCCGTCTTGCTCCGGCGTGCCGGGCAGCAGCACATCGCCTGGTTTACCGGCGCCCTGGCCGGCGCCGGTCGCGCTGCGGGCGTCGGCCAGGCGAAAACGGGCGTGTTCGAGCATGCGCACGGGCACTTGCACCGTGCGCTCTTGCGGGCCGGTGATCAGGTCGGGGCCGGCAATGAGCTCGGGCAGGTGGTTGTGCACGGCCTCGCGCACCTTGTCATTGTGGCGCAGCCAGTCGCGCGCCCCGCGCGAGAACAGGTTGTACCATGCCGTGTCGATTGAAGTGCTCACGCCGTTTCTCCGGGCTATTCCTGGGCCAGCAAGGTGGTGACATAGTTCAGCGCTTCGCGCGCGCTGTGGCTGTCGTAGCCGTATTCGTCGACCAGCCGTTTCTCGACGGCGGAAATCTTGGTGCGGATCTCGTCGTCCGGCCGTTTGGCCGAGCTGACCAGGCGCAGCACATCGCGCCGCTGGTCGAACAGGTAATGCTGTACCGCGTCGTTGAGCTGGAGATGGCTGTCGAGGCCGAACCTGGCGCCGCGCTTGTAGGCGCCCATCGCCTTGCGCACCACTTCCTGGCGGAACGATTGCTTGCCCGACTCCGAAATATGGATCTTTTCTTCCACCGCCCGCAAAAAACGTTCGTCGGGCCGCCGTTCTTCGTTGGTGATGGGGTCCTTGATCTGGCGGTTGTCGAGCATGGCTTCGACCTCGTCCAGGTATTTGTTGAGCAAGTCCTGGGCTTCCTGTTCGAAGGACACGAACAATGCCTTGTGCACGTCTTCCTTGACCCAGCGGTTGTAGAAATCCTTGCGCGTCAGCACCAGGTAATCGACCCATTTGCGCTTCTTTTTCGGGTCGATGCGGGCGTCGCTCTCGATCCCGTCTTTCAGGGCCAGCAGCACGTCCATGGTGGACAGGCTCTTGCGGTTGGAGCTGATGATGGCGTGGGGGTTTGAGGTGCAGTGGAACGGAAAACCGGGTTTAGGGCTAGGTTCGCTGGCTTATTCGTCGCTCGACGGGTTCCGCAGCGGCCGCAGCTCACCCTTGGCCACGGCGTCCGGTACTGAGAATGAA
>NZ_WHJI01000229.1:0-346 GCF_011682155.1 Massilia sp. CCM 8734 | reverse complement strand
CCGGAGATAATTACACATGGCTTGAATGTACGAGTCAGGATGATCCTTTTGGTTATCAGGGAACATTTACAGATGACAGGGATGTTCTGGTGGTGAAGCCTGAAGGCGGAGTAATTGTAAGAACTAAAATATACGACGACAAAGGCAATGAGCAAATCGACAAAGGAATTTACACCATAGATGAAAACGGTAATTTTTCGGGTTCAGTTTCTATAATATCCGGTGGTTCTCAATACAACTCAAAAGCAAGAGTAGAACATTTACAGCCAACTGAAAAAGAAGCGCATTACAAAGAATATTGGGATAATATCAATAATTTGAAATTAGGAAAAATAACCTTTACAAA
>NZ_WHJI01000228.1:0-347 GCF_011682155.1 Massilia sp. CCM 8734 | reverse complement strand
AGTCAGGTCAACAAATTACGGAAGCGATTATGAGAGCTATTGAAGCTTCTCCGATTGAAAAAGTAGAAGTTAGATCTCCATTAACTTGTGAAGCTTTAAAAGGTATTTGTGCTAAATGTTACGGTAGAAACTTAGCTACTGGTAAAATGACACAAAGAGGTGAAGCAGTAGGAGTTATTGCAGCTCAGTCTATTGGAGAGCCAGGTACACAGTTAACACTTCGTACGTTCCACGTTGGAGGGGTTGCAGGAGGTATCTCTGAAGAGTCTAGTATTGTTACAAGATTCAACGGTAGACTTGAGATTGAAGATTTAAAAACTGTAAAAGGTGAAGACAGTGAAGGTAAT
>NZ_WHJI01000227.1:0-348 GCF_011682155.1 Massilia sp. CCM 8734 | reverse complement strand
ATTAGAAAATTTTTGTTAAATTTGCAACCTATCGAGGTTATTTAAAAATGCCTTTGATTAACTATTTTTTTATGAAAGAAGAAATAAACGCTTATAATAATGTTTTAGAGTTAATAGGTAACACCCCACTTATTAAGCTAAATAAAATCACCGAAGAGTTAGAAGGAAATTTCTACGCAAAGGTCGAAGCTTTTAATCCGGGACATTCCTCAAAAGATAGAATAGCGTTATATATTATTGAAGAAGCCGAGAAAAAAGGAATTCTTTCTCCAGGAGACACCATAATTGAAACAACATCTGGAAATACAGGATTTAGCTTAGCAATGGTAAGCATTATAAAAGGTTACA
>NZ_WHJI01000226.1:0-348 GCF_011682155.1 Massilia sp. CCM 8734 | reverse complement strand
AATGTGCTCGGCCAGCGCCGGCAGGAACCGGCGCACGGTCTTGTACTTAGCGTCCAGCTCCTGGTAGTACACATTGTCGGTCGGTCGAATCAGCTTGTTGACGCCGGCGAGGGCCAGCGCGAGCGCGTCCGGCGAAATCCGAGCGAACAACAGCTTGCGCAGCTCGGCATCCGGCACAGTGTCGTCCAGCAGCATTTGACACGCGCTGGCGAGGGTGGCCGCCGCCTCGTCCAAGTCCTTGAGCGAGCGAAGGCGGGATTTCTTGTCCGCCTTCACGGCGTCACCGAAAAGCTCCCGCAGGATGACTTCGAGCACTTCCAAGGCGTCATCCTGTGCCGATGCTTCGAG
>NZ_WHJI01000225.1:0-350 GCF_011682155.1 Massilia sp. CCM 8734 | reverse complement strand
TCATGGTGTGGGCGTTTTGATGTTGTCTTCAGAACCAATATCATGCCAGAAATGGGCGCCCACGCCCCTCCATCATGCCGAGTCCGGCGATCAAATTCACACACGTGACCAGTTTTGCAAGTGCCTCGCTATTGCCGACCTGAACCGCTGCGAATACTGTCTGGCCGCCCGCACCATGCTGGGATGCAAGGCCGGCGCCAGTGCGCAAGAGATGAGCGCGGCCCAGGCTAGCAGCCTGTCGGACTTGGGGAGTCGAAGCGAAAAAATAGCTGGGCGAGGCCAGATTTTGACGATTTCGCAGTGCCAATAGCGAGCTATTGGCCGAGAAAGCGGCGAAATATGGACCGTCC
>NZ_WHJI01000224.1:0-350 GCF_011682155.1 Massilia sp. CCM 8734 | reverse complement strand
CCACCGGCACTGCCGACCGAAGCCGGCATCAATATGCCAAAAGCGACAATCCTGGGAGATGTTCAGACTGAAAAATGCTCCCTAAACTAATTGCAAAACCGGTCTCAAATAGTTTGACACGCTCCGGCGTCCGGCGAAATCCGAGCGAACAACAGCTTGCGCAGCTCGGCATCCGGCACAGTGTCGTCCAGCAGCATTTGACACGCGCTGGCGAGGGTGGCCCCCGCCTCGTCCAAGTCCTTGAGCGAGCGAAGGCGGGATTTCTTGTCCGCCTTCACGGCGTCACCGAAAAGCTCCCGCAGGATGACTTCGAGCACTTCCAAGGCGTCATCCTGTGCCGATGCTTCGAG
>NZ_WHJI01000223.1:0-351 GCF_011682155.1 Massilia sp. CCM 8734 | reverse complement strand
AAAATCATGAAAAATAAAATACTCAAAAACAATGTCTTAACCGTGCTCCTGTTTTTTACCGTTATCGGTTTTTCGCAGGATAAAAGCTCGAGTGTCGTTTTACTGGATGCTTTTTATTCAAAAATTAAAAGCCAGAAAAACCCACAAATAATTGATGCCAGAGGTCCGGAAGAATTTGCATTAAACCATATTGAAGGGGCTTTAAATTTCAATACGAAATCAGAGAATTTCGAAAAAGCTACAGCCGCATTAAATCCGTCACAACCGGTATTTATTTATTCTATTGCAGCCTACAGAAGTGGTCTTTTAGCAACCGAATTAACCAAAAAAGGATTTTCGGAAGTCTATATT
>NZ_WHJI01000222.1:0-351 GCF_011682155.1 Massilia sp. CCM 8734 | reverse complement strand
TCAAACAAGATCTGTCCCGGCCCACGTTCTACCGCATGCTGATGCGCCGCCTTCGACGCCGGCTCGACTGGCAACCTTATGTGAAGCTCAACCTGGAGGCGCGGGACGTGCGCAACGATCCGCAGCTGCCGTCCATGCGTGCCGCGTTGCGTCCCATACCTATCGCCATGCGGCCCCTTCACCGGGATGGAACCGCGACTTGGGGCAGAAAGACCGTACGCGAACTGGCCTGCCTCCCGCCAGCGGACCAGTTCGCGCAGATCGCCAAGCTTGCCAGGCAGAAGTTCTCCTTCGACCAGACCCTCGCCTACGCCCGCTGCAAGGAAGATGTCAACATCTACGTGCTTGAAG
>NZ_WHJI01000221.1:0-351 GCF_011682155.1 Massilia sp. CCM 8734 | reverse complement strand
ATGCTGTTCCAGGCGTTCGACCAGGGCGGCATGGCCGCGCCGGCGCGCGCAGGCGAGGGCGTCTTCGCCGCGCTTGTTGCGCAGTGTCGGGTTGGCGCCTTCGGCGAGCAACAGGTTCAGCAGGTCGAGATTGCCGGTCGCCGCCGCCATGTGCAGGGCGGTCTCGCCTTGCCCGTACGTGGCATCGAGCGGGACGCCTTGCCGCACCAATCGCTCGGCCAGCACCATCTGGATGGCGTGCTGCTGCGGCGGCGGCAGCGCTTGCAGCGCCAGGCTGTGCAGGGCCGTGCGGCCGCCATCGGCCACCACGCGCGGATCGGCCCCGCGATCGAGCAGCAAGGTGGCCATCTC
>NZ_WHJI01000220.1:0-362 GCF_011682155.1 Massilia sp. CCM 8734 | reverse complement strand
GCTCGCCGAATTGCCAACGATCTGCGACCGCGGCACCAAGTGCAACGCGCAGGGTTACAAGACCAGCTGGAACGGGTACAAGCTGCACATCGACACTGCCGATTGTGGCGTTCCCATCGCCGCCTTGTTGTGTTCCGCGTCGATGCATGACAGCCGCGCCGCCGTGCCGCTGTCGCACATTACGAAGCAACGGGTCACCAATTTGTACGATGTGATGGATGCTGCCTACTGCAGTAAAGAGTTGCACGACCACTGCCGCGAACTGGGACACGTCCCCCTGATCGACCATAATCCGCGTGGCGGCGAGAAGGAACACTTCGAGCCTGCCGATGAGGTTCGCTACCGTGAGCGCACTGTGGCCG